>JAHEDA010000051.1 GCA_024641445.1 Gammaproteobacteria bacterium | reverse complement strand
CAAGACAAACAAGATGGCTGCCTCGTTATAACGCATTGGGTGCCCTGGTGAGTGAAATAACTGGAACACCAGGATAACCAGGGCTACAAGTGCAAGACCTGCATGTGTCAATCCCAATGCACGAGATCCGCGTCGTTGGAACACGCCAATGAACGTCATATAGAGGCCAACAAGGGTGGCGAGGCCAAACAGGACGATGGCTGTGAGGATCATGAACTCTCCAAAGGAGGCTGTTGATGCGAAAGGTTGAAGCGCAGTCCGCGTATTATTGATTGTGCAGAGTGGACTCCGCAAGCCGGGAGAAAGTTCCCAGTTTGAGTCCATTAGTTATGGGATCATATATCAGCGTGATGCTCACTATGAACTAAGGCATGTTGGTCGCTAAATAGAGGCTGAGTTGTGTAGCGAGAAAACGCATACCACCCATGCCAAACATACCTTACATAAGGATACAGATTAGCTCAAGTAATTATCAAACGGTTGCACAATGACGGTATCGCCCGCCAGAACCGGTGCCTGGTCTTCCGCCAACAGGATGAAGCAATTGGCATGACTCATGGAAGTGAGAATACCGGAGCCCTGCTTGCCCGATCGCATTACCTCAAATTCACCCTCGGCAGTTTGGTGCAGGATCCCGCGCTGAAACTCAAAGCGGCCGGGACGATTGTGCAATGGGCTTGTGCAAGTCGCTTTAATAGTGAGGGGTTGGCGGAACTGTCCGCTGGACAGATAGTGGATGGCGGGTTGTACAAACTGATAGAAGGTGACCATCACGGCGACGGGATTGCCGGGTAGGCCAAAGAACAGGGCATTGCCCAGTTTACCAAAGGTCAGTGGCCGCCCTGGTTTCATGGCGATCTTCCAGAAATCGATATTACCCAGTTCGTCCAATATCGGTTTAATGTAATCCGCCTCGCCGACCGAGACGCCGCCGGAGGTGATCACGACATCGGCGAGCGTGGTGGCGCGCCGAAATGCCTCGCGCAGGGCATTCGGTTCATCCCGCACCACACCCATGTCGATGATCTCCACCCCCAGGTGCGTGAGCATGCCATAGAGGCTATAGCGGTTGCTGTCGAAGATCTCGCCCTCGCCAAGGCTCTCACCTATGGAGCGCAGTTCATCCCCGGTAGAGAAGAAGGCTACACGCGGGCGTCGGCGCACCGTAATCTCCGCGATACCGAGGGAGGCAAGTACTGCCAGGTCGGCGGGGGTGATGCAACGCCCCGCCTGGATGACTTCCGCAGCTTTGTGGATATCTTCACCGGCTTGCCGTACGTTTTGTCCCGCACGATGCGTTGACCCGATGCGCACGTTGTGGTCATCGATAATCTGCATATGCTCCTGCATCACCACGGTGTCAGTGCCTCTTGGCATCGGCGCCCCCGTCATGATGCGCACGCACTCTCCCGTCTGGCACTCACCCTTGAAGGGCACACCTGCATAGGCCGTTCCGATAAGCCTGAGTGTATGCGAACCCGAGGCAGGCAGGTCCTTGCACGAGAGTGCGATACCGTCCATGGCGGAATTGGTGTGGGCCGGGACATTGATGGGGGAGATGATGTCATCCATTAGGATGCGCCCCAAGGCGTTACGTAGCGGCAGTTTCTCATAGTCGCAGATGGGGGTGATGGCATCGCGTATGTGTTGTCTCGCCTCATGCACGCGCAGTGATTCGGTATCGACGTCATCGGCACAACTGGGTTGGAGTAGAATTTGTTCAATTTGCATGATGGATTCCTTGCGGCGGGTCCAGGCGTGATGGGGTGGACTGGTTTTGTACTAGGCAGGCCTTCCGAATATAGTCGGCGATCTCGCGTGGTTGATTGAGATCGAGCTGGACGAGTGATGCCGGGATATCAGGCAAGGGCGAATCGCTGGCGATGGCAATAATATCCGGGTCGTGTGGATACATCAGCGCCTTGCCCATGCTGGGCCGATGCAATTCAATCTTGGGGATGTGTGCCAGCTTAAAGCCTTCAACCAGCACCAGGTCCAGGGCATCGGACTGTAAAAGCGCCAAGGCGTCTTCCAGCTGCGGTTCTTCCTGACGCAACGGGGCCTCAATGATGAGGGCCGTGCGACGCCGTGAGGCGACCAGCATTTGTGCGGCACCGGCCTTGCGTAGCTCGTAGCTGTCCTTGCCGGGGTGGTCAATATCAAAGCTGTGATGGGCGTGTTTTACCATGCCAACACGCAGGCCTGATTCCTTTAACAGCGGCAGCACCTGTGTCAGCAGGGTGGTCTTGCCTGTGCCGCTGTAGGCACAGAACCCAAGTAGTGGCAGTGGATAATCTATCATCGGCACAAGCCCATCGCCTCCGTCTTAAGTCGCTCCTCCGGGGTATTGATATTCAAAAACGTGAGGGGCGCATCACTGAAATCCGCCAACGCCATGTTGTGTTCGGTATACCAGCGATCGATCTTGCGTTGGCCGGAGTCGAGAAAGGCATTCAGGCTGGGCAGCAAGTCCACCGGCAGGAGTGCATACACGGGTTGCAGGCGTTCTCCATCGTGGGCCACGGCGATATCCGCTTGCGCCTGATGCAACGCCGCCATCAAGCGTGCGACGAGATCGGGTGCGAGTCTTGGTCCATCGCAGGGGACGGTGATGATGTAGCGTGTCGCCGCTGTCTGCATGCCCGCGGCAAATCCGGCCAACGGTCCTTGGTAATCCTGTAATTGATCGCCCATCACCGTATAGCCATATTGCCGATAGGCATCCTGATTGCGGTTGGCGTTGATAAGAATAGTCTGCACCTGCGGCCGGATAGCATCCAGCACATATTCAATCAGCGGGTGGCCATTGAGCTCGACCTGCCCCTTGTCCTGACCGCCCATGCGCTTGCCCATGCCGCCGGCGAGGATTACGGCAGTAATATCCTGTAAGGTGAGCGATGCCATGCCTAGGCCTGCTGGAATTTGTTGATGGGGATGATATTACTCGGTGGCAGTGTCGAGCCTACACCCGTTCGCGCACTGATGCGACCCTGAGCGAGGTCTAGCTGTTCGTCGGCAATGCACCTGTACTGCTCGGCCTCATGACTGGCAACCACCATGGCGATGCCTTGGACCTTCAGGCTCTCCAGTAGCGTGAGGGTACGCCGTTTGGCATCTTCATCCAGATTATTGCTCGGTTCATCTAACAACATGTAACGGGGTGAACGCAGCCAGGCCCGCGCCAGTGCCACGCGTTGACGCTCGCCACCCGAGATCGTCTTGGCCCAACACTCTGCTATGTCTTCAAGTCCCGCCCATGTCAGCGCCACCTGGATTCGATGTAGGCGCTCAGCCTTTGTTAAGGTGCGTGGCAAGGCATAGGCCAGGTTTTCCGCTACGCTGCCATCAAACATGAAGGGCTGTTGGTGCAGGTAAACACAATTGGCCTGGAGAAATTTTCGCTGTGCCTTCCAGCTGTGATAACCATCACCCACGTCCACCTGGGCACTATCCGGCCTTTCGAGGCCGGCAATAATCCGTTGCAGGGTGGATTTGCCCGCGCCGTTCTGCCCGGTCAATAAACAGCACTGACCCTCGCGCAGACTGATGCCGACGCCTTGAAGAATATGGCGTCTGCCAAAGGCCTTGTGAGTTTCACTAAATGCTATGTAGGACATACCACTCCATCTCTTATGCAATAACCTGTCCCTTGCCCTGAAAGTAATGCAGGGAGGTATTTAATACGAAGGCGAATAACAACAACACCAGCCCCAAGGCAATGCCCTGGGCGAATTCACCCTTGCTGGTCTCCAGGGCGATGGCCGTGGGTATGTTGCGGGTGTAATAAAGGATGTTGCCGCCCAGCATCATACTTGCCCCAATCTCGGAGATGACTCGGCCGAAGGCGGCGAGGAGTGCCGCGAGCAGGCCGAAGCGAATCTCGCGCATGATCGTCAACAATGCGCGTAATGGACTGGCGCCGAGTGTGCGTGCCGTCTCCCAGGCACGCTTGTCCGCCGACTGAAAGGCGGCATGCCCCATGGCAACCAGCATGGGGAAACACAATGCGATCTGACCGATGACCATCGCGCTCTGGGTAAACAATAAATGTAAATCGCCAAGCGGACCTTGACGCGACAGCAGTAAATAAAAGGTAAGGCCGATTACCACCGCGGGCACGGATAGCAGTGTGTTGAACAGCGAGATCACAAAGCGACGGCCGATAAAGCGGGCATAAGACAGGATAAAGGCCAGCATGATCGCGGGCAACACGGCGATCATTAGCGCGAGCGAAGAGACCCGACACGAGATGCCGATGATGCGCCAGAGGTCGCGGTCGCCGCTGAACAGCAAATAGAAGGCCTGTATCGTTGCATTCGACAAGTGTTCCATCGGCGTACGGCTCTCGGTATTCGCTTATTTGCTATCAGTCCCCGCAGTCCTGGTTGCCGATGGAATAAAGAGTTTGAAACCGTCGATGGCATATTGCGCGATCAGTTGCTGCCCGTCGTGGGAGGTTATCCAGTCGATGAGCGCCTGCGCCCCGGCATGATTGATGTCCGGGTAGCGTTTTGGGTTTACCGCAATAATGCCATATGGATTTCGTAGCCCCTCGTCGCCCTCGAAGATGACTTTGAGGTGGGTTTTGTCTCGGTAGGCAATCCAGGTCCCGCGATCCGAGAGGGTATAGGCATCTAGCTCATTCGCCATCTGAATCACCTTTCCCATCCCCTGACCGGCCTCGCGATACCATGAGCCCTTTGGTTTGATTTTTGCGTCGCGCCAGATGGCGAGTTCTTTTTTATTCGTGCCTGAGTCGTCACCTCTGGACACAAACAGTGCGGAGTGCTGCGAAATTTTACTCATGGCTTCGACCACGCTGTGTGCGTGCTTGAGCCCGGCCGGGTCATTTACCGGACCAAGGATGACAAAGTCGTTATACATCACGGGATAGCGCCGTTCGCCATATCCGGCCGCGACGAATTTTGTCTCGGCGGGCAGGGCGTGCACCAGTACCACATCGACATCGCCATCCTGACCCATGCGCAGGGCCTTGCCCGTGCCCACGGCGATGACATGCACCTCATATCCGGTAGCCTGGGTGAAGCGTGGCAATAGATAGCTGAGTAGACCGGAATTCTCGGTACTGGTGGTGGTGGCAAGACGTAGTGTCTTGTTGACGGGCGAGGCAGCGATAGCCGCATTGGCAAATGGCAGTAGTGTCATGCCCAGCGCAAGCAGTAGTTTAACCATACGGCTGAATAACATTTTTCACCTCGATGTATGAATGAGTTTGGATAATCTGTGTTTGCAAGGCGTATGCCAGTACAATAATAATTATTTATTGTGATGTCATATCCCGACGCTGCGTGAAATTCCACATAAAACAATGAGCTAGCGTAAAGATGGGAATTCAATAAGCAGAATGCCTAGATGATTGCTTGGAGGATGGCGTGATATGAGTCAAAATGTCCAAACGGTGGTCACTGGTCTGCGATAAATTGTCGCGACCGGCTACGGAAGTACCCACTAAAATCTTGTGTCGTCATCATTCAATGGGGGTTATTTACCATGACTCAGGTCGAGCACAAAGTTTTCTCCTCTAATGAGGAGCATATCCCACAAAGTCCCCACATGAGTTCAGCCCTGATAGTCGATGATGAACCGGGTATTCGCAGTTTTTTACAAAAGGGTCTGGAGAAACACTTTGGTCTGGTGGAGGTTGCCGGTGACACAGAGACCGCCGAGGCCTTGCGCCAACGCTGTCACTTCGACCTGATTATTGCGGACATTCGTCTACCAGGTCGCTCTGGTGTCGATTGGGTCACTGAACTACGCGAGCTTGGGAGCACCACCTCGGTTATTTTTATTACTGCCTATGCTGACATGCAGACTGCTATTGATGCACTGCGTGCAGGTGCGGCAGATTTCATTATGAAACCCTTTCGTATGGAACAATTACTGGCGTCGGTCGAACGTTGCATGGAACGTCAACGCATGCAACGAGAAAACTTTGTCTTGCGTCGTCAACTCGACCAATATCTAGATGGCGCGGGTATGGTGGGTCGGTGTGATTTAATTAAAAGTGTGTGTGAATTGATCAAGCGTGTTGCACCCATGCCATCGACGGTGTTGATTGAAGGCGAGTCAGGGACGGGGAAGGAACTGGCCGCGCGTGCCATCCACGAGCTTAGCTATCGTAGTGGGAGTTTTGTGCCAGTTAACTGTGGCGCTATGAGTGCCGAGTTGCTTGAGAGTGAACTGTTTGGGCATGTAAAGGGGGCATTCACCGGGGCACATCAGGCGCGTGAAGGCCTGTTTACCTATGCCAACGGAGGTACCTTGTTTCTGGACGAGATCGGTGAAATGCCCATGTCCATGCAAACACACCTGTTACGTGTGTTGGAAGAACGTAGCATTCGCCCCGTTGGCTCTAACCGTGAGATACCGGTAGACGTGCGCGTGATCGCCGCGACCAATCGTGACCTTGAGGCCGAAGTAAAGAAGGGGAATTTTCGGGAGGACCTGTACTATCGGTTGTTTGTGCTGGCCGTCCGAATGCCGGCATTGCGTGAGCGGCTGGATGACCTGTCTGTACTGACTGACCACTTTGGTGCGTCACTGGCTACCGAGATGGGGCTACCACCAGTGCGATTTAGCCAAGATGAGATGGCGGTGATGCGTGCCTATCAGTGGCCGGGTAATGTGCGTGAACTAAAAAATGTCATTGAACGCTGTCTGCTGTTGAATACCACCCCGAGCAAGTGCCTGGGCACCGTCACTGCTGTCACGGCCCCTGAAGCAGGGCCTGCTAACCTCAATGAAGACCTGTCACTGGAAGAGGTGGAGAAACGTCATATCCTCTGTGTGCTAGAGGCCGAGGCGGGTAATAAATCGGCTGCGGCAAGACGGCTTGGGGTTTCGCGCAAGACGCTTGAACGTAAGGTCCAGGCCTGGGAGGCGGGCCAATAAGATCAGTGTAATGACCCTGTTTGGTTATCTTATTCGCGCCGTACGCGAGACCGTACGCTATAAGCTATTGGTGCTCGTGCTATTTCCGATTTTACTGATTATGCCGATCGTGCTTGCCCTGGCAATCTACTGGGGTGCCAGCTTCACATACGAACAACTCTATTCTAAAGTAAACACCGACCTGCGCGTTGCCGATGAGGTCTTTGGTCGCCTGCGACAAGAGTATCTTAATGATTTTGGGCGCATGGCAGAGTCCTATGAATTTCGCACGGCCCTCGACAATAATAATGTTACTGCAATTCAAGACTTGGTCACGAATCTAAAACTGGGAATCGCGCTGACCTATTTACACGTCGTTAACGTTAGTGGAAGTTACTTGTATGAGGAGGGGCCTCCTCGTCACACGCGTTCTTCACCCTCACTCTTGGCAGCAGCACAGGGGCAGGCGACCGTTAACGTCGAGATATTCAGTGCAGAGGATCTGGGTGCGGAGGCCCCTTTTCTTGCCCGAACCCTGCAACTCCCCCTCATCGCGACACCCTACGCCGCGCCCACTTCACGTCAGATGGAAGATCGAGGCATGATGATTCGGGTTATCTATCCCATTAAGGGGACGAATGGCAAGATCAAGGCCATGTTGGATGGTGGTTTCCTGTTAAATGGAAATTTCACCTTTGTCGATACCATCCGCGATTTGGTATATGGCCCAGGGAGTCTGCTCGATGGCAGTCTTGGTACCGTAACGGTTTTCCTCGATGATGTGCGTATCAGTACCAATGTACCTCTGGGTCCAGGTGAGCGTGCGCTGGGTACCCGTGTGTCAGCAGCTGTGCGTTCCAAGGTTCTGGGTGAAGGAGTGAATTGGATCGATCGCGCCTTTGTCGTCAATGACTGGTACATCTCTGCCTATGAACCCATTATCGATGAATCGGGTAAGCGCGTGGGCATGCTCTATACCGGGTATCTGGAGGGGCCCTATCGCAGCATTTTGTGGAAGGCTCTGGCCATTCTGGCATTGATGTTCGTGACACTAATGCTACTGTCCGCTGCGGTGGCAATTCGAGGTGCCAAGTCCATTTTTAAACCACTTGAACGTATGACTAATGTTGTTAAGGCAACACGAGCAGGTGAGGAAAAGCGCATCGGTAGTGTCAACTCAGAGGATGAAATCGGGGTGTTGGCACGTGAATTCGACATTATGCTGGACCTGTTGCAAACGCATAGCCAGCAATTGCAGTCCTGGGCCGACCAACTGGAAGACAAGGTCGCCGAACGCACATCCGAACTGGAACGCATGAATTCTGAATTGCGTCAGACGATATATTTGCTGCGCCATACCCGTCAGCAACTCGTTGTTGCCGAAAAGCTCGCAGCCATTGGCGAACTCACTGCGGGCGTGGCCCATGAAATCAATAATCCTGCACAGGTTATTCTTGGTAATCTGGACATCCTTATGGCGGAGATGGGGCCGGTACTCGCACCGGTACAGAATGAGGTTAATCTCATTGTGCAACAGGTCTATCGTATTCAAGATATCATTAATAACCTGTTGCAGTATGCTCGTCCCAGCGAGTATGCCGGGTATATGAGTGATGTTGATGTCAATACGTCGGTAAAAGATGCTATCAAACTGGTACAACACCTGCGTGGTAATACTCACTTTTCTATTACAACGAAGCTGGATGCCAGTGCGATTGTAAAGATCAATTCACAAGAGCTACAGCAAGTACTCGTGAATTTACTTGTTAATGCCATTCACTCTCTGTTCGAACACGATGGCCTTATTCAGGTCCACACTCGGGACTGGGAGGTTCGAGGTGTGGTGATTGATGTGATCGATAACGGTTGCGGTATCTCAGGGGACAAACTGGGGCGTATCTTTAACCCCTTCTATACCACCAAGGGACAGGGCGAAGGCACCGGGCTCGGTTTATCGATTAGTTACGGATTGATCCGGCGTTACGGTGGCAATATCACCGTGCAATCTACACCGCGCCTTGGTACTCAATTCACCATCTGGTTACTCAGCATCCCCGTACTGGTAGAGGACGAGACCATGCTGGTCGAGCAAATCCAGAGCATCGTGGACGAGGCCGCTCTCATCAAGTCTGCAACGAAGGACGCCTGACAGCCGTACCCTTTACAGCTGCCTCTGGGCCATAGGTCGGTCGTGGCCTAAACCGGGCACTACTCTATATATACTGTCACGGACACCCTGCCTGGCCCCAACACCATTACCTTATTATAGAATGTGTAATTGACCATGTACTTGTTATGGTATTAACCCTCTATTTGGATAAGCTTGACATGTCAAGTATATTCTCCTAATGTTACGCATCCGCTGATATGCAGTGCCCCCTCATTACCAATACCGCGAACACGATTTATGCAGCCACTTCAACTCCTCGAACAATTCGGGACGGTCCGCCGTAGTCTCGGCCGCCTGATTACACCCTATTTGCAGAAAATTGATATTGGCCCCAAACAGCTGGTGGTGCTCCGTGCCATTGGCAAACGGGGTGAGTGCTCCATGTCGGATGTCGCCGAGGCCACCGCCAGTGATATGGGCTCGGTAACACGCATGGTGGCGGCATTGGTTACGGCCAAGTGGGTGGAGAAAAGGCGTGACGATATCGATCGCCGCCAGTGGAAAGTGCGACTGGCGCCCAAGGCGCGCAAGCGTTGGGACACGATCGATAGCTGTGTGCACAAGATTGCCGAGGCATTTACCAACGAGTTAGATGCGGGTGAGCGAGAGGAATTTTTCCGCCTCTTACAAAAGGTACAGCGAGGAATTGAAAATAGCGCTGACACGATTTCGAATAAAGCGGGCCACCCAACTGGCTCTAAGGAGTAAATGAGACAATGAATTCGCAAACAGAGCATAAACAACCCAAGACCACCCAACATTGGTGGCAGACCACCCGCGCAAAGCGCGTGCTGGGTGTGACCCTTGCGGTCGCCTTACTGGGCCTGGGTGTCTGGCGCTTTAAGTACTATCCCTATGTCTCCACCGACGACGCGCGCGTGGCCATGACGGTAATCCGTTTGGCACCCTCGGGTGCGGGGGGCCGTATTATTAAGGTCAATGGTACCGAGGGTACGCGTGTCGCCGTCGGCGATATCCTGGTCGAACTGGATCACCGTGGTCCGCAGGCCGAGTTGGACCGCGCACGTTCCCGCGAGGCCTTCACTGCCAACGAGATGCAACGTAGTCAGCGTCTGGTACAAGAGAAGACCACAACCAAACAGGCGCTGGAGACCGCTACCACAAATCACGAGATGGCGCTGGCGGAGTTGAAGCAGGCAGAACTCGCCCTGGAACAGACCTATTTGAAGAGCCCAATTGCCGGTGTGGTAATCCAGCAACTGGCCGAGGCGGGTAATATTCTAGCCCCTGGTCAGACTGCGACGACCCTGGTGGATATTGATCACGCCTGGATTGCGGCCAACATCGAGGAGACGCATATCAAGGCGGTGCAGGTTGGGCAACCAGTCAGCATTACGGTCGATGAGGGTGGCAATCTGCATGGTAAGGTGAGTCAGATCCTGGCCGCCGCGGCCTCGCAGTTTGCCCTGATCCCCAGCGATAACGCCTCCGGTAATTTCACCAAGGTAGTACAGCGCATCCCAATCAAGATCGAGCTTGATGCGGGTCAGGAAGGCAATCTGCGAATTGGGCAATCCGTCGAGATTAAGGTGAAGGTGCACTAATCATGACCGCACACACCGGCGAGGTTTACGACGCCAAATATAAGCGCGAGGTCTTGCTGGTGGTAATGGTAGGCACCTTGATGGCGGCCCTGGATACCAGCATCGTCAACGTCTCGATCCCGGCCATCATGGCGGACTTCGGCGCGAGCCTGAACGACATCGAGTGGGTGTTGACGGGTTACATGCTGGCCTTCGCCACGCTGATGCCGCTCACCTCCTGGTTGAGTGGCCGCATCGGCCACAAAAATCTCTACATGGGGAGTTTGCTACTCTTCACCCTCGGTTCACTCCTGTGTGGGCTGGCCTGGAATACCGAGTCCCTGGTTGCCGCGCGCGTGATCCAGGCCATGGGCGGTGGGGCACTGACACCCACGGGCATGGCCCTTATCTCCGATGTGTTTGAGCCGCACGAGCGCGGTCGTGCCATGGGTTACTGGGGCGTCGGCGTCATCCTCGGGCCCGCCTTCGGCCCGACGGTGGGCGGCTACCTCACCAGCGCCTTTGGCTGGCCATCGATATTTTTGGTTAACTTGCCTATCGGCATTTTGGGTACCTGGGCAACCCTGCGTATCCTCAAACCCGATAAGCCACCGGTGGAGCACCATCGCCCCTTCGATGCATGGGGCTTTGGTTTTTTAACCATCGTACTGATCTCTTTTCTCTATGGGGTATCGCAAGGTGAACAAGAGGGTTGGACCTCTAACCTGATTATAGGGTGCGGTATTTTTACCATTGTTGGCTTCATCGGCTTTCTGTTGGTCGAGACGCATGTAGAGCACGGGATCATGGACCTGAGTCTGTTCAAGTCCTCCGTTTTTAGCGTCAGTATGGTGGTGACGGTAACACGATCCATCGCACTGTTTGGTGGCGTGTTCCTGTTGCCGGTGTTTTTACAACAGGTCAAAGGTCTGGATGAAATCGAGAGTGGATTGATTCTGCTTCCGGGCTCGCTCCTGATCGCCTTTTTCATGCCTATTGCGGGTCATGTGAGTGAGAAGGTAGGGCCACGTTATCTCGCGATTGGTGGGCTGTTTGGGTTATGGCTGTTCATGTACATGTATCGTGACCTTACTGCAGCGACCAGCACCTGGAACATTATCCTGCCGACCATTGTGCGAGGCGCGGGCATCTCCTTCCTGATGGCGCCGATGATGGCGACCATGATGAATGCGGTACCCCGCAACAAGTCGGCCATGGCCTCGTCCATGATGAATATCGTGCAGCAGATATCCGGCTCACTCGGTATTGCGGTGCTGGCAATGGTCCTGGCCAATCGCACGCACTTTCACATGGGCGTCATCGGGACTGCCATGAACATGCAATCCCCCATCTTTCAGGAATCTATTCGCAATCTGACCGAGCGTGCGCATCTCCTGGGCTACGATCACGCCACGGCCTCATTGCTGGCCCAGTCTACGCTAGCCAAGGCGGGTGTCATGCGCGCATCGGAGCACGCATTCCAGGATGCCTTTCTGGTCGGAGCGTTGATCGTGGCGTTAACGATCATCCCGACATTGTTGCTACCAGGCAAGCCAGAGGCGAAGCCCAGCAAGCCTATGGTCATGGAATAAGCGTGGTTTGAATTCGCTACAGGACGGCGTGTGAGCTTGTCGTCACACGTAGATAATTCTGGTTAAGAAACCATGAAGTAACGGATCAGCTCCAGCAGCACCCGCACCACACCACTTACCAATAGTGCAATGCCAACCGAGAGTGAGACCGAGAAAAAGGCCTGCTTACGGCCAATGGTCTTGAGCATCACGGCGAAGGTCGAGATGCAGGGGACATAAAAAGTTAAGAACAACAAAAACGTGGTGAGCTGGACCCAGTCCATGTAGGCGCCGACATCAAAGCTGCCCAAGGCCTGATAGATCATCAGCAGCGATAGCTCCTTTCGCAGGACACCGAACAGGATCGGTACCCCAAGT
>JAHEDA010000050.1 GCA_024641445.1 Gammaproteobacteria bacterium | reverse complement strand
TTATGCGTATCGCCCGGACCACTCAGATTCTCCTCCTCTCCCTCCTGGGGCTGCTTTCAATGGGCAGCGCACACGCGGTGAATGTGGGCTATTACGAGATGTGTAACAGTGAGGGTCTGCCCTGGGCGATTACGCCGATCACGTCGGCGGGGCAGACACCGGTACAGTTATTTGACCTTACCAGCGCAGACCTCAAGGGCCTGCAGGTCCTGTTTGTGACCAACTGTGACAATACCAAGTATCGCCCCGAGTATCTCTCTCGTCTGGGTGATATCGAGCAAGCCGTGCGTGAAGACGGTCTGGTCCTGATGATGCATGATCGTAGAGTGGATGCCCTCAGCACTATCCTGCCGGGTGGTGCCAACATTCAGTTCATTCGTGGTGGTGGTAGCGATGCCAACGTCCTCGACCCCGGCAGCCTGGTGGTTGACGGTCCCGGCGGTCACATTGATGACACGACCATAGACGGGGGCAATTCCTCCTTTCATGGTTACGCCATACAGGGGACGGTCCCTCCCAATTCTCACAGTTCCCTCTATGCTGTGCCGGATCAGACGCACCTGATCGATACGTCCTACCCTTATGGCAAGGGCTATGTCTACGTCTCCACCATTCCAGTGGATTACTATGCCGGTATATTACCGGTGTGCACGCGCCTTGCGACAATAGGTAACCTTTTTAGTGTCTGCAAGAACATCGCCGAGATCTACACCCCCAACTCGATTGCGTATGCGGCTATGCTCGCCACGGCTACCCCGGTAGCAAAGGCGGGTAGCGACCAGGCGATCAATGAAGGCCAGTCAGTTTTCCTTAATGGCAGCGGGAGCCAGGGTGTCTATGACGCACTGCAATATCAGTGGCGTCAGGTCTCGCCGTTGATGCCGCAGGTTGTTTTAAGTGATGCCACGGCGGCCAACCCAACATTTATCGCACCACAGGTGAACGGCAATACGGTCTTCACTTTTGAACTGACCGTGAGCAGTCATGGTCGTGTCAGCGCCCCCGCCACGGTCAATATCAGTGTGCTGGACACGAACACCCCACCGGTGGCCGATGCCGGAAATGATTTCAGCATAAAAGAAGGCGCCATTGCGGTGCTGGATGCCAGCCTGAGCTTTGACGCGGAGGGTGATGCCTTGACCTACCACTGGCGCCAGGTCTCCGGTGCACCTGTTGTGCTTCAACAGGCCGACACCGCACAACCCCGCTTTGTGGTGCCAACAGTGGCGGGTAGTAGTCTTGGTTTTGCCCTGATCGTTAACGACGGTAAGGCCGACAGTAACGAGGCTGCGGTTACGATCACAGTGGTTCAGAACGCCCCGCCGGTGGCCAATGCCGGTGCCGATCAGACCCGGGATGAGGGTAGCGTTGTACTGCTCAATGGTGTTGCCAGTGCCGACCCTGACCACGACAGTATTTGGTATACCTGGACCCAGGTCTCAGGCCCGAAGGTCATCCTGCAAGACGCCAATGGTATGGCCACCAGCTTTAATGCCCCACGTGTACAGGCAGGGGGTGCCGAGTTGGTATTTGAGTTGCGCGTTGAGGACAACGACCCGGTGCGGCCACTGGCGAGCGTCGACCAGGTGAGTATCTTCGTTCGCAACATCAATGACCCACCGTCCTGCAATCTCGCACGCCCCAGTGTCGAGATGATGTGGCCACCAAACCGTAAGCTGTCACCGGTTGAGATTCAGGGCGTGTCCGACACCGATAGTATCTACAACCGCGTTCATATCCAGATCACCGGGGTGATGCAGGATGAGCGTGTACACCGACCCGGCCCGGATGCCGTGATTCAAAAGCTGGAGCCGTCTGACAAAGTGTTATTACGCGCCGAGCGTGACGGCGAGGGTAATGGCCGCGTCTACCATGTACAGTTTGTTGCCGACGACGGCTTCGAGAGCTGCACGGGTGAGGTGAAGGTCCTCGTTCCCCATGATCGTCGTGACGTGCATGAACGCTACGAACATGATAATGGTCACGATGCACGTGATCAGCACGACCCGATAGGCCACGCGCACCACGGGCATGACCAGTGTAACAAGCGTGCGCAGGTGGATTTTGACGGAGGCGCCCTCTATGACTCAACACAGGCAAGCAGTGCAGCCGATGACGAAGGGCATGAGCACTCTGGGTACCGTGGAGCGGATAAAGATCACATGGGTCATGTTCAAGAAAAGGCGAGTCACCCGCGTGAGAACGAGCATGAACCCGATAACAAGGGCAAAGACAACCAGGGGCAAGGCCAACAAGATTAGTTAAGTCAGGGAGTAGAGCACCAGAATGAGGCATCAAATGGATGTGATGATGAACACTCTCGCCGTGGTGATGAAGTAAACGATGACACGGGCGCTGAGCATGGAGAGAAAAAGTTAAGCCCAGGCAGCGCTTGGCCGAAATGGGGTAGGTGCCTGGACACCCCCGATGCACGCAGTGCTTTGGGTAATGCATCGCTAAAGCGGGCGGTCTAGGCTAGACTCTGTGGCATCCCCCAGATACTTACCCACCCACCTGCAAGGCCTGGCACATTGGCATGAGCCAAGACGATAAGAATTTAATAGATCAGGGTTGGCGCCGCAAATACTCGGACACCCTGTACGAGCTGGAGCGTCAGCAACGTAAGTGGAGTCATAGCGAGACCCTGCTGCGGCGTTTTATTAGTAAGCTCTCCCTGAGCATCGAATCCGATAGCGCTCAACTCACACAGCAGTTTGAAAAACTCCGCGAAACCATTCAGTCCGGGGCCGATACCCAGGCCCTACGTGAACTGGTGGAAGATATCTCGACTCGCCTGACCGAGATCGAAAAGGGTCGCGGGATGAGAAAGGGCGATGACGCTACCTGTCTGGCCCTGTTGAGCCTGCTGGATGCCATTGACCTCCCTGCGGGTGTAAAACCACGTGCAGAAAAACTTCGTGCTGGCCTCATGCTCGCCAAGAGTGGCGACGGTCCGCGCTATGTGAAAGAGTTTCAAGTCTTCTTGAGTCAGATCGTGAGCAGTGAGGCGCCTGCCAATGCTAACACCAGGGGCTTATGGGCGCGCCTGTTTGCCCCGGGCGAGTTTGCTGAGACTGTATCGCCGAGTGACGACAAGGCTGTGGTGCAATCGATTCTGCACTACCTCGTAAAGCATCTTGCCGGTATGTTTGACGAGTCGATGTTGACTGTCTGGCAGCAGCGTATCAACACCGCGACGCGTCGTGAAGACTATCTTGCCGTACTCGATAATGTTATTGAGATGTTGCGCAAGCGTCCCAGCGGTAGTGGTGGTGCCAGGTTTTCTGTCCCAGGCGAATTGATTTACGAGGTCCTCACGGGACTTATCGATTCGATTTCCCTTCCAGACAATCTTATATCCGAAGTGGAGTCCATCAGGAGTCAGCTTGCCAGCCAGGTCAAGACTCAACAGGCGCAACCATTTTTAGGGACGCTACGAGGTCTGGCCGACCTCTTGGGGCGTGCCTGTAAGCAGCTGCTGCGTGAACGCGAGGAACTGGAAGAGTTTCTGCAACAATTAAATCAGCGTCTTAGCACACTGGATTCTGACTTGAAGGAGAGTGTGGAATTACGCCTGACCTCCTTAAAAGAGGGCGTCGAGTGGGGCGCACGCATGCACGAGGAGTTGCGTGAACTGGATACCACCACTCAGCAGAGTACCGACTTGCCAACGCTTAAGTCTGCGGTGCAGGGACATATCAGGACCCTGGAGAACACCGTAAATAACTTTCGTGAACGAGAAGAGGTGCGAAATACGCAATCACTAAATCTGATCAAGCATCTGTCGCATGAGATCTACCGACTTGAAAAAGAAGGGGATCGGTTGCGTATTCAGATTGAGCAGGCGGAGAATCAATCACTCATTGACGCACTCACGGGGGTAGCAAACCGTAAGGCTTATGAGGAGCGCGTGATGGCGGAGGTTAATCGTTCACAACGCTATAAAACACCGCTGGTGTTGGGAATTTGGGATATCGATTTATTCAAGCGTATCAATGACCAGTATGGGCACGCGGCAGGAGACAATGCCCTCAAGGGTGTTGTGGATCGGCTGCGCGGTAATCTACGCGAGAGCGATTTTATTGCGCGCTATGGTGGTGAGGAATTTGTAATTCTCATGCCTGGGGTTGGTATTAAAGACGCGATGCAGGCTGCGACAAAACTACGCCAGGTAATCGCAGACAGTGCCTTCCATTTTCGCGACACCAGCGTCCCGATTACTATCTCGGCGGGGTTGGCAGAGTGCCGGGTGGGTGAAACGCCATCGGAATTGTTTGATCGTGCCGACAGTGCCTTGTATCGCGCTAAAGAACAGGGGCGTAACCGCTGTGTTGTGGCAGAGAGTTAATGATGCACTCACCAAACCCACCGATTGCTGGTACCTTTACGCAGAAGGTGCATGGATTGCATAGATTGATTGACCCTGTGCATTCCGTATAATCTGTCATTATCGGTTTTATCCCGCTCTTAAAATCTCAGTTAATGAGCAAGTTGCTCACTCTATTTAGACTGTAATATCCACTCGCTATCTCAGAGTATTTTTTTTCATTCAACGCCGCAATGTGTAGTAATGCCCCTGCGCAATGGCGGTGTATTGGCGCAAATTATTTTTGTTAAATTATGTTAAATGTTGTTAGGATTGTTTGCCTGACATGCGGGCTGTATAAATCAGAACATTATAAATTTACAAACTGTAACACCACGTTGCTATGATTCCTGCGAAACCAGACGATACTTGTGTCACTAGGCAACAAATCTGCTTGAATTTAATTAATAGCGTCTTAGCGACGTCGCTGAGGAAGATGTATGGAAGCGGTAAGTCAAAAACGGGTGCTCTACATCGAGGACAACCCCACCAATATTCAGTTGGTTGGCCTGCTTTTTCGAAAGCTGGCGGGGGTGGAGTTAATCCCGGTCACTGATGGGCGTCATGGTCTGGTATTGGCGCAAGAATTGCTCCCCAGCCTGATCTTACTGGATATCAATATGCCGGAAATGACGGGTTATCAGGTGCTTGAGAAATTGCGCCAGACTCCAGCCACTGCCGACATACCTGTTATCGCCGTCACGGCCAATGGCACCGATGCCGAACGCGCCCAGGGCGAGCGTGCGGGGTTTGATGAATACATTACCAAGCCACTGAATGCGGTGCGGTTTCTTGGCGTGATGCAAAACTACCTCGGTACGAAATTAATTCAGAGTCAGGCAATGCCCTAAGTAATCGTCACGGTTGTGAACGATGAACTAAATGTATCGGGGTGAAGGCGGTTATTAAGCCGCCTATCATAGAGAGGCCGGTCAACAACGAAGGAGTAAGTGTGATGGAAATGGAGAATGTGTCGGTTAAGCAGGATGAGGTGGTGTCGGCGCCGGTGCTGCACCAGTGGGCGTCGAGTGTGTTCGAGCGCAGTGGTTTTAGATTGAATCCCTATTTTACCGCGCTACACGAGGGTGACATGAGCCTGGAGTCGTTTCGCATCTCGCAGCGCCAGTTTTCCTATGCTGTATCCTATTTTGCCCGTGCCATGTCGGCGCTGGTGTTTCGTATTCCTCAGTATGGGCGTCGCATCGACATCTTGCACAACGTATGGGAGGAGCATGGTGAGGGCCTCTATAGCGCTTGTCACGAGACCTCCATCCGCAACTTCCTGCGCTCCATCGGGGCGGAGGTGCCGAGCGAGGATAACGTCAGCCTAGCACCGACTTGGCCGGGTGTGCGCGCCTTCAATAATCAGGTGGCGAGCGCCTGCATGCTGGACGAGGTCGAGGTCGGTATCGCCTGCATGGGTATGATCGAATACAGCTTTATCTGGGTCTCCAACGCCATCGCGCGCGGTGTGGTCGCGCGCGGCTGGCTCGCCAGCGATGAACGCATCTGGCATTACGCCCTGCACGAGGACCTCGACCCCAAACATGCTGCCGATTTCTTTGTCATCCTGGAACCGCAGCTGGATGACCCGATCAAACGCCACCACATCCAGCAGGGGATGCAGCTGGGTTGTTACGCATTCAATCAGTTATATCGCGCGCTGTGGGACGGCGAGCGCTATGCAGGAGATCAGTTTGTATGGCCGAAGAGTTAAATACCCCCAATTATCAGGCGCTGGTGGATCTGGCGAAGTCGGAGGTGTTTACCTCCGGCGACATCCGCGCCGCCGCGCATCTCATCACCGAGACCCAGTTGCGTACCCTGGGGGTGGGGAGGGCGAGCGTCTGGTTGTTTGAGAACGATGGTGCCGCCTTGAATTGCATCGATATGGTCGACAAGGGCCAGACGGAACATATCGATGGCATCAGTGTCCCCACGGAGATCTGTCCGCGTTACTGTCAGGCCCTGCGTGATCACCGTGTGTTGGCGGTGTCAGATGCCCTGGTTGACCCGGCTACAAATGAATTCAATGATATCTATCTCATTCCCTCCGGCATCAATGCGGTGCTCGACGCACCGGTCTTTATGGGTGGCAAGCTCTGGGGCGTGGTGTGCAGCGCCCACAAGGGTAGTGTGCGTAAGTGGACACAGGATGAGCACTACTTCGCCGCGGCCCTGGCCGATATGATGCGCATCGCCATCGAGGCGGCACGACGGCATCAGGCAGAGCGGCAGGCCGCCAGCATCAAGCAGCGTTTTCTGAGTAACCTCTCGCATGAATTGCGTACCCCCTTGAATGGGATCATTGGCATGACCACGCTGCTACAGGAAACGGAGCTTGACAGCGAACAGCGCCTGTTTGTCGATACCGTCGACCGCTGTGGCCACAATCTGTTTTCGATCCTGGACGACATCCTCAGGTATGCCGAGCTGGATGCGAGCAAGCTGAAGCCCTATCCGGTCTCGTTTTCCCTGCATGAGCTGAATCAATGGCTGCTCGGCGTTATCGCAAGTAAGGCCCTGGAAAATCGCAACGAGGTTAGTAGTGCGGTTAGCCCAATGATGCCGCGTAATATCGTTACCGACGAACGCCTGCTGCGGCAGGTGTTAATGAGCCTGCTGTCCAATGCCGTCAAGTTCACCCATGACGGCGAGGTGACCATGCGGATGTTACTGGAGCGGGGAGACGATGACGTGTTACGCGTGATTATTCGTGATACCGGTATCGGTATCTCAGAAGAGGCACAGCGCAATTTGTTTCTGCCCTTCAGCCAGGGTGATGACTCCTACTCCAAGAGCTTTAGTGGTAGTGGTATTGGCCTGGCCCTAGTCAAGGAGATTGTGCAGATGATGCGTGGCAGCATCAACCTCACCAGCGCAGCGGGTGAGGGTACCAAGGTGGAGTTGCGCTGGCCGGTGACGATCGAAGACGAGACAGCCTATCTGTCGAGCATTCCCGCGGGTATGCGCGTGCTGCTTATCAAATCGCGGCCGCTGGGGCGACAGCTGGTGGCGGACAAGTTGCTGGAGTGGGGCGTGGAGAAGGTACAGGCGCTTGATTCTCTGGCTGAGGCCAGACCCTATCTGGAAAACCTGGCGAGTCAGTTTGACGTAGTTGTGCTGGATGATGACCTGGCGGCCTCGAGTAAGGAGATCATGGCGGCGATGCGCCCGCATGCCGGGGTGGTCCCCATTATGTTCTTGAGTCGCCATCTACTGGAGAGTGAGACGGTCTTGCCGGGGCTGACGGTGGTGCGTAAGCCACTTACCGTTATTCGTCTGCTCACCACCATGGCGGCGGCACTGCGGGCCGGGAAGCAGGACGATGGCGCGATGTCATCGGCGGTGCAGACCGCCTTGGTGGTTGCGGATGACCCCGTGGTGCTGGATATCCTGCAGACGGTTGCGATCGCGGCGGGTGTACAGGTGGCCTTTACCCAGCAGACCTCCTTTGTCACCTCACACAAGCAGCACTTTGATGTGATGCTATTGGACATGGACCTGCTGCTTACCCAGACAGACCCGGACGCCGCCCTGGCCCTGCTACCATCGAGCTATCTCCGTATTGGCATGGTAAGTCATGAGGTAGTAGGAGTAGATGACTTGGCGCGCAGGTTTGGTATCGACCGGCTGATCTACAAGCCCTTGCAGCGCTACCGTCTGCTTGAGTTATTTAGTGGGGTGGTAACAGGCCTTGGGCTTTCAGTCGTAGACTAGCTTCACTATTGCAAAAGGCGTAGACGGCGGCTGAAGCCGGAGGTCGAGGAGCTGTTGTCACGGCTCTCGATCGTGGGCTGTGTCAGGCTGAGGGTCTCCAGCTCCATCTCGCCCTCGTTGTCGCTCAGACCAAACTGCAAAATCTGGCGGCCGATGCGCAGGTGGTCGAAGGGCTTCAGCGTATGGGTGGCCACCATCTGTTCGTTGACGTAGGTATGGTTACGACTGCCCAGGTCTTTTAGTATGTACTCATATCCCCCGCCGTCCCTGCGATACACTTCGATCACGGCGTGAGCCTTGCTCACGAAGCTGTCGGGCAGGCAGATATCATTGAAGTCATCCTTACGCCCGATGCGGATTATCGCCTTGTCGATACCAAAGCGAATGCCGGGGACACCGTTTGCGAAGAGCATTAGATAGGCCATGGTCTTGGGTGTCTTGACGCGATTCCGGGTCAACGGTTGTCAATGGGGAGGGTGAGACTACTCGTGATGCCTGCGGTTGAATGTGAGCCGTGACACAAATTTTACCTTTGCGATAACCCTGACTCGACTCCAGCTTTGAATACAGCCGTCGCCTATGCCGTACTCTGCGGCCAGACCAACCGTGTTGAATTTTGGTAAGCCAAGCACAGTGTCAGAAAATCATATCGGTAGACTGCGCACACCGCATTACACCCGCAAGATGTGATGCCGATGAGAGGAGAGTACCGTTGCATTACTCGGATAAAGTTGAAGGCCTGCTGTATCGTATACGCCGCCTGAATGAGGTGGGGATTGCCCTCTCCACGGAGCGCGACCACATGCGCCTGTTGGAGCAGTTTCTGGTCGGTGCGAAGGAACTGACGCAAGCCGATGGGGGAACCTTGTATCTGATGACCCCGGATCAGAATCTGCACATGGAGATACTCCACACCGACTCGCTGGGCGTGAGGCTTGGTGGTACCTCGGGCGAGGCCGTGCCGTTTGCGCCTATCCCGCTCTATCTCGCGGAGGGTGTGCCGAACAAAATGAGTGTGGTGACCTCAGCGGTATTGGAGGCGCGTGTTATCAATATCGTCGATGCCTATGCAGTGTCGGATTACGACTTCCAGTTGACGCATGATTTTGATGCCCGCAACGGCTATCGCTCGGTCTCATTTCTTACCGTGCCAATGAAAAATCATGAGAATGATGTCATTGGTGTCTTACAGCTTATAAATGCGCGTGACCGGAATGCCGGTACAGTGATCCCCTTTCATCGTGAAGATCAACAATTGGTCGAATCCTTGGCCTCGCAGGCGGCAATTGCGATTTCGCAGCAGCAGCTTATCAGCGAGATGAAGGCCCTGTTTGATTCGGTGGTCAAGATGATCGCACGTGCCATCGATGAAAAATCGCCGCACACGGCCAATCACTGCCGCCGTATCCCTGAGTTAACACTCATGTTGGCCGAGGCGGTACACGCGACTACACAGGGTGAGTTTGCGGGGTTTAATTTGAGCGACGAGGACCGCTATGAGCTGGAGATCGCCGCATGGCTGCATGACTGCGGCAAACTCACTACGCCGGACCGTGTCATCGACAAATCCCGCAAGCTGGAAACCCTGTTTGATCGGATCCACCTCGTTGACGCCCGCTTTGAAATACTGCGTCGTGATGCCGAGCTTGTCGCGCTAAAAAATATACTCGCCAAAAACGGTATTGAGCCCAGCACACACTCTGCCTATTACGAGTATATGGATGAGTTCCAGCAGCTTGCCGAGAGTCAGGCCTTTGTGCGTGAGGCCAATATTGGTAGTGAGTCTATGCATCATAGCGAGCAGGCGCGTGTGCGTGAGCTTGCAGGTCGGCAGTGGACAAATCTTGAGGGGGCAGATCAAACGCTACTGACAGAAGATGAAGTGCGCAATCTGTGTATTCCAAAGGGGACGCTCACAGAAGAGGAGCGTGCCCTCGTCAATAATCACATTCACGTTACGATCAAAATGCTGGGGTCACTCCCCTTTCCCAAACACCTCAAGAACGTACCGGAGTATGCGGGTGGGCACCACGAACGGGTTGATGGCGCGGGGTTTCCCAAGGGCCTGCGTCGAGAGGAGATGTCGGTACAGGCACGGGTGATGGCGATCGCCGACATCTTTGAGGCCCTCACCGCCAGCGACCGACCCTACAAGAAGCCGATGAGTATCTCCAGTGCCCTGCGAATACTTGCCCGAATGGCACAGGAAGGTCACGTCGATGCCGAGCTATTTCGGATATTTGTCGAAGAGGGGATTTATCTGCGTTACGCCAGGGCTTTCCTCAACCCGGAGCAGATCGATGATTTCCCGGAGGAGTTATTACAGTTTAATGAGGGGTAGAGCTTAAGGCCGCACGCACATGGCCAAATACCTCATCGACACTGATGGCCTTCAGGCAGACATTATCGCTACACACCGTTTTGCGATGGTTCGAGGCGCTGACACAGGGAGAACAGGCGAGACCGGCGTAGATCGGTGTGGAGTTGCCGAGTGAACCGTAGAGGGCGGGTGTCTCCGGTCCGAAGATCACAAAGGTCCGCAGATCGGTGACGGAAGAAAAGTGTCCCGGGCCCGAGTCGTTGGTGACCATTACTGTCGAGACACTATAGAGATCGGGTAGCTCGCCGAGCCTGACCTTCCCTGCAAAATTCACGCAGCGGTCACGGTCGATACGACGGGTAAGGTCCTCGGCCTGTGCCTGCTCGCTCGGCGCACCCGTTAATAACACGATGACATCACTAAACTGATCCAGTATCTGCTGTGTCAACGCTATGTAGCGTTCGGGCATCCAGCGCCGTTGTGGTAATAGATCGGATGCGTTGGCATTGATCAGGACAATACGCTGTTGGGAGTGATCAAACTCTTGATAGGCCTGGGTAATCTTTGCGCGTATCGCCGTCTTACGCTCATTACTGATGGTAAGTCGTTGCAGTCGGGTCTCTGCATCGCTAATTCCGGTTTTAGAATAAGGGAGTTCGACGGTCTTAGATAGGGTGGCATTTACCAGGGCGAGAAAATTCCTGACAGTATGTTGATGCGGGTTGTAGGCGACGCGATGGGTGAGCATGGCGCCGCGATAGAGACCTTCATTGTGGAAGGCGTGAAAGCCAACACGCTTTGATGCACCAGAGAGTCCGGTCAGCAGCGCGGTATAGCGTGAGAAGAGTTCCAGATCGATTACCGAATCAATCTTACGTTGGCGCATCCAGACCAAAAAAACCAGGGTATCCCATGCCAGCGTCAGCAGGTTTTTCTCGCGGATGGTGAAGATATTTTGCTGCGGTACACTACCAAGCAGATCCAGACTAGGCTTGTTTGAGGCAAATATGCAAAAAAATAACTCGGCCCCGTGTTGTTTAATTTTTTGCATCGCAGGGTCAACAATAATAGCGCTGCCCATCTCGGACAGCTCAATGAACATCACCTTCCTGGGTGCGGCCATGCCGCGTTGATTGCCGATGTTCATCAACCAGACCAAGCCCGTTGCCAGAAAACACAAGGGCACCCCGGCGTAGTAATCAATCTTCCGCATCAGGTCGATGTTCATGCGGTCTCTCCGGCGGTGTGTCGGCGACTCAAGAGGAAATAATACATGCCAGGAATCGAGGCCAGCACGAGTACCACCCCATATAGCAGTGACATGGCCAGGACCGTGACCCTGTCTGCGCCAATAAGCAGAAAGAGGCCAATCATGCCGCTTTCACGCACCCCCCAGCCCGCCAGTGAAATAGGCAGGATGGTGAGGAGAAAGACCGGCGGCACCATCACCAGGAAAACGATCAGGTCGTACTCCAGTCCCACACCACGACCGATGAGAAAGACGGTGATTAGTGAGAGCAGGTGGATCAGCAGTGACAGCGACAGCTGTTGCAGGATGGCGCGAGGCGAGCGATAGACCGCGCGAAAGCGGTGCGACAAATTGTAGAGCAGAACGGTGACGCGGTTTGAAGCCAGCCACTCCAGCTCACCGATCAACGCCAGCACAATGATCCCGGCGACACCGGAGAGCGCCACGGCGAGGATGATGTAGTGCACCGGGGCATTGTGTTCGAGCAGGATGGGGTGCCACAGCAGGGCGGCGAGGTTGAGCAGGGTCAGTCCCACCAACCCGACAATGCGATCAATAAAGACACCGTAAAATGCCTCGCGCTTGCCGCCGCCCATCGGGGCGACCTCCATAACCCGGAGGGCATCACCGCCGATGCTGGTGGGGAGGGCTTGATTGAAAAAGGTCCCCTTGAGATAGCTCTTGAGATAAAAGTATGGACGCCCTGCAAACTTGAGGGTGTGCATGATGAGATACCAGCGGTAAGAGGCGACCAGGGCGCTGAGCACTTGCAGTAAGAGTGCGGGGCCGAGTAGCCACCAATTAGCGGTGGTCAATACCCCGGTAATATCTGCCACATCGACCTTGCGGAAGATCAGTGCAAATAGACCGATGGTAATGGCGATCTTGATTAGATGGCTGAACATGTGTCTTT
>JAHEDA010000049.1 GCA_024641445.1 Gammaproteobacteria bacterium | reverse complement strand
GATGGTATTAGCTTTCTACGCAAGATCATGAGCGAACACCCAACCCCGGTGGTCATGTGTTCAACCCTGACCGAGAAGGGTGCCGAGACCACCATGCAGGCACTCTCTTCCGGCGCAGTGGATATCATTACCAAACCCAAAAGCTCTGCCAAGGGTTACCTGATGGAAGAGTCGACGATGGTGCTGGATGCCATCAAGTCAGCGGCCAAGGCGAATATGAAACGGGTGGCCAGACCGCGTACCACCACGCCTGCGGTCTTACGCGAGGTCGCACCAAAACTGACGGCCGATGCGGTGTTGACAGCGGTACATGGTACGGCGTTAAAAGAAACGACTGAACGCATTGTTGCCATTGGTACCTCCACCGGTGGCACTCAGGCGCTGGAGCAGATTCTGACACGCCTGCCCCGCGTCTCACCGGGTATTGTGGTGGTGCAACACATGCCGGAAAAATTTACCTCGGCCTTTGCCAACCGCCTCAACTCTTTGTGTGAAGTTGAGGTGAAAGAGGCCGCTAATATGGACAGGGTATTGCCAGGGCGTGTACTGATTGCCCCCGGTGGCAAGCACATGATGCTGAAGCGCAGTGGTGCTCTGTATCACGTTGAAGTTGTCGATGGTCCGCTTGTGAGTCGTCACCGACCCTCGGTGGATGTGTTGTTCCGCTCTATGGCCAAATACGCGGGCAGTAATGCGCTGGGTGTGATTATGACGGGCATGGGTGATGATGGGGCCGTGGGTCTGAAAGAGATGCACGAGGCGGGTGCAGAGACCATCGCTCAGGATGAGGCGACGTGTGTGGTCTTCGGTATGCCGAAAGAGGCGATTAAGCGTGGCGGCGTCGATCACATTATGCCCCTGGACGATATCCCGCAGGCGATGCTGGATTACGCCGGGCGACGTAAAATTAGTAATGCGAACTAGAAAATACGAATTCGATGAGGAGATAGGATCATGGCGGCTATACGTAAACGGGTACAAAACGAGGTAAAGAGCTCACAGGAAGATCTGAGCATGAAATACCTGTCATTCCTGATCGCTGAAGAGGTGTATGCCATCAGTATTCTACGCGTGAAGGAGATACTTGAGTACGGCAACATTACTCCCCTCCCCAAGATGCCAGACTTCCTGTGGGGCGCGATCAACCTGCGTGGCCGTGTAGTGCCGGTTATTGACCTGGCCGTACGCCTGGAAAAGGCCGAACACAGTGACGTAACTCGACGCACCTGTATCATCATTGTTGAGATGATGATGGCGGATCAGAGCCGGATGAATGTGGGGCTGGTGGTGGATGCGGTGAGCAAGGTGCTGGATATCCGTGCCGATCAGATTGAAAACGCCCCCTCTTTCGGCGGTAACATTAATACCGATTTTATCGAGGGCATGGGCAAGCTGGAGAGTGGTTTTGTTATCCTGCTGAATATCGATAATGTACTGTCGATGCGTGATCAACTCGTGCTGCAACAGATGGGCAAGACCAAGTCAAGCACCGAGACTGTCGCCTGATTAGGTTTCTAGCCATCGACTATTCCTCTGCATGTCTGACGTCGCCCCGCTTAGGCGGGGGCGATGTATAGGGTATGTTTATTCTAACGCTGTGTGCCCTGTTGGGTCTGCCAGGGCGATTCCGTCTTTCCCAACCAGTCGAGCAGGGGTTGCCACTGTTCGATATCCACAAGCACTCCTGTCCCCGGTAATTCAAAAATACTCAGCCCCTGTTGGGCGGATAGTAAATAATTACGCGAGTCACGCAGTGAGGTGATGAGTGGGATCTTCAGGGTATCGGTAAAGCGGGTCAGGGCCTTGTAAGCGACCGAGCGTAGCTTGGCGCGATTGGCGATCAGGGCAATGCGCTTGTCTTCACTGGTGATGCGATTTTTCAACAGCAGTTGATAGATAAAGAAACTCGCCGCCCGAATGTCGATGGGTGAGGGCAGCACCGGGATGATGATGGTATCGGCCAGGGCGAGATACTCTCGCAGGGCCTGGGTCTCGATGGCGGCCGGGGTGTCGTAGATGATGTACTCGGCCTCACTCGGCAGGATGGGTTGGCCAGACGTTGCCGCCAGCCCGAAGATTGCCGCTCGATCCGCCGGGCGCGCCCGCAACCAACTCAGGCTGGTCTTTTGCTGATCCATGTCGACTAGCGCGACTTTCACGCCAAAACAGGCGTAATACCCGGCGAGATTGCTCGCCAGGGTGCTCTTCCCGCTGCCCCCCTTGGGGTTGATGACCATGATGTGTCGCATGTGTATGACTAAAGGCAAATGACGTGCCACTGTGTGACACTTATATTAAATATAGTGTATCTAGCGTAGCAGAGTTTCGTCAGATCGGTCGTTGCTGGAAGATACGATAGTCCATATCGGGGAACAGGCTGTCGCGCTGGGTAATAGCGACCACATAACTCATATCGTAGCGGCCACTCTCCAACATTGTGACCAGGCGCTGGAAGCGATGCAGGTGGGTCTTGAAGCGGCGCACCGCATACTCCACGCTGGTGGCGGTTTTCATAATGAAGGCCCAGTCACTCGATTGAGCCAGTAATAACTCTCGCGCCGCCTGATCCAGCAACCAGCGTGTGTCACCCTGGGCATCGGGAAAGCGCTGCACCAGCTCTGACATCTTCTCGGCGGCCTGGTGCAGGTAGGGATAGACCCAGTCATTGCTGCCATTCAACCACACCTCATGGAAGCCACCGGCGCCCCAACTGCATTCGGGGGGCTGCACGGTCTGGAGATTTGGAAAGCGATCTTGATATTCGGCCAGGGTGATGGCCTCGACCTCGTGTTGATCATAGGCCATCTTGCGGAATAAAAACTCCATCCACTGTGGCCCTTCAAACCACCAGTGGCCGAACAGCTCGGCGTCGTAGGGCGCGACGATCAGTGGCGGTTGGTCCATGAAGGAGCTGAGCCACTCCACCTGGCGTTGGCGATTGAACAGGAAGTGTCCCGCGTGTTCTGCCGCACGCTCACGCGCCCAACCAGGGTGATAGGGTTCCTTCCAGTCGGTCTTGCCAGTGATTCGGTGATACTTCAGACCGGTAAATGCCTTCACCCCGGCATGGTGCAGGGCCTTGATATGCGGTTCGTGTACATCAAACCCGGCATCGCGATAAAACTCCCGATACAGTGCATCGCCAGGATAGCCCTCTTCTGCTGACCATACCTGCTTCGAGGATTCATAGTCTCGCCCAAACGCGACGGGACCTGCCGGGGTGCGAACCGGTGTGTTGGCTCCATACTTAGGAGTGGGGTCGGCATTGAGCAGACCGTGCGTATCCAATATGAAAAACTCGATGCCAAACTGCGCCAGGATTGCATCGACCCCCGGGGTGTATCCACACTCAGGCAACCAGATGCCACGTGGGCGCCGCCCGAGGATGCGTTCATGAGTCCGGACCGCCATGGCGAGTTGTGCGTAGATGCTCTCGGGTTGTGGTGCCAACAGTGGAAAGTAACCATGGGTGGCGCCGCAGGTCATGATCTCCAGATAACCCGCCTCCATCAGGCGGCGGAAGGCGCCAGCCACGTCACACTGATATTGCTCAACATATTGATGACGTAATTGCTCAAAGAAATCGATATAAAAATCCACAACGGGACGGAAGTAGTTATCGCCCTGGGTGCGCGTGTGTTCGCCCTTTAAGGCTTGCAGGCGTTCATCAAGATAGCGGATGTAGCGCTGTTGCAGGAGTGGGTCGCTCATCATCGACAGCAGTGGTGGCGTCAGCGACATGGTCAGACGGAAGTGCACACCATCGCGGGCCATTGCCTCGAAGCCCTGCAATAGTGGCAGATAGGTCTCGGTCATCGCCTCAAAGAACCAGTCCTCTTCGAGGAAGTGGTCGTACTCAGGGTGTCGCACGAACGGTAGGTGTGCGTGCAGGACCAGTGCAAAGTAGCCTTTAGCGGTACTCATCAGCGACTACTCATGGCATAACCCGGCCATAGATAGCTTCCATCCTTGATGAGCCCACCGGCACGACGATATAACAGTGCGAACTCCTCATCCGAGAGCCACCAGCGCCGATCAATGCGACGCGGTGAGGTAAGGCGAGGTACACGCACGATAGCGTGACGCATCGCAAGGATAAAGTCACCCGCGTCGTTATAGTGACCAAGTTGTAAATATACGTGATCGACATCGGCGGCCGGGTCAAGTTGGAAATACCACTCACCTCGGGCGTGTTGTACGGGCCGCTCCAGCAAAATGGTGGCCTTGTGTTCATCGATCTGACACAGACGTAGCATGATCGGTTTTCCCTCATGGGAGAGGCTGGCGTCAATATTCCAGTAAGCATAGAGTACCCCCGGTTTCTGCGGCAGGATCATCAGCATGTTGGCAGTGAGGGGTGGCATGGTCTCAATGTCCTCCAGCAGGTCGGGCAGAAAACGGCGATTTTCGTGAATGACGCCAGGGAGGGAGGTAAGGTATTTGGTGTTTTCTATCAACTGTTCACGTGTGCCATTACCCTGGTGTGATGCCCCTGTCGATAACTTTGGCTTTGCTACTGACACCTTTTTCTTGCGTGTTACGCTGCTGCCAGTTTTGTTAGCGTCGGTCTTACTTACCGCGACGCTCTTTTTGGTAACGGGTGACCTGGCTGTGACGGCCTTAGTCGAGGTCTTTTTCTTACTCGTGACCTTCTTGGCCGCTGGAGTCTTCTTGACCGTAGCGGGTTTCTTGGGCTGGGGCGTTGGTTTGCTGGCCTTCTTTAGCATCGCCAGCAAATCGCTTTTGTTCAGTTTGCTATAACCCGTGAGGCCGAGTTGCCGTGCCTCATCCTGTAGCTGCGTTAACGTCCTTGAGTCTTTGGTCGCCATAGTGCCTCCTTATAATAGGGTGTCAAGCAAGAACCATGACAATAGCGGGTAACAATCAGGTAGTACATCACTACTATCATTAAGCTGTGTCTTTGTCTTGTACTAATCTCTCGTAAAGATGCATGTATTCTTTGGCTCTGTGTTGCCAGGAGTGATCCTGGCGCATGCCCGTACGTACAATACGTGTCCATGCGGTTTTGTTACGGTATAAGCGCATGGCCTGACTCAGGCTGGCGAGCAGGGCCGCGCCCGTTGCCGGTGCAAAGGCAAATCCGCTTGCGTCTTTTCGGGGCGTGTTGCCTGGGCCAACGTCGATAACCGTATCGGCCAAGCCCCCGGTGCGGTGTACAACCGGGACAGTACCATAGCGCAGACTATAGAGTTGATTGAGCCCACAGGGTTCAAAGCGGGAAGGCATAAGAAAGATGTCAGCCCCAGCCTCTATGCGATGGGCGAGTGTCTCGTCGTAACCCAGATGGAGGTGCAGTCGTTGTGGAAACTTCTCGGTAAATATTTTTAGCGTATTCTCGATCTCGCGTTGACCACTACCCAAAATGACTAACTGCAAGGGGAGTTGCATCAGGTGGGGAAGTGCCTGTAACAAGAGGTCGAAGCCTTTCTGTTCTACCATACGGCTAATCATACCAATTAGGGGTATTTCAGCGTCCTCAGCTAGGCCACATGCCTTTTGTAACTCACGCTTGTTGATGAGTTTGTCCGCGATGTGTTGACTATTATAGGTTTGCCACAGCAGTGAATCCTTGGACGGATTCCATATCTTGTCATCAATACCATTCAATATACCCTGAAGCGCCTGCCGCCGATGCGATAGCAAGCCATCGAGGCCGTTACCGAAGGCGGGGGTTTGAATCTCTTCGGCATAGGTAGGGCTCACGGTGGTGAGCTGGTCGGCGTAGGCGAGGCCACCCTTAATAAACGATAGTTGACCATAAAATTCGAGACCATGATGTGTCCAGAGCGATTCTGGCAAATTTAATGCATAGCGTGTCTGAGGGGGAAATACACCCTGGTAGGCCAGGTTGTGTATGGTGAAGACCGTACGCGGGCGTTCGGTCTTCACGCTAAGCAGTGCGGGGACGAGCGCGGTTTGCCAGTCGTTGCAGTGGAGGATATCAGGCCTCCAAGTGGGGTGTTCACAGGCAAGCTCTGCAATACAGTGCGAGAGCAGTCCAAAGCGTTGTGCACTGTCATGCCAGGCGTGACCCTGCTCATCGTGATAGGGATTTCCTTCACGATCAAACCATGGGTGTTGTATTAACCAAACTTTGGTCTTGCTGTGGGGCAGCGTGGCCTCCAGTAACATTACCTCGGTGTCTAAGGCGGGGATCGCCAGGGTCTGAATCTTTTTAACACGATGTTGCCGCAGGATAGTGGGGTAGGCGGGCAGCAGGAGACGGACATCGCACCCCAGTTTTGTGAGTGCGATGGGCAGACTGCCCGCCACATCGGCCAGGCCACCGGTCTTGATGAAGGGATAGGCCTCACTGGCGGCAAAAAGAATTCGATACATAAAACGGGTGCTTTTGAAGCAATTTACCTGGGGACATCTTGCGCTTGCATTGGTAGAGATTCAAGCGTCATAGTAGTGGCGTCTTGCGCGAGATCATGACGTTTTTAATGCAAAGTCTTTATGCTCATCAGAGTTATCATGGACAAAGGTCATCCGTATGAAGATATCACGACAACCACGTTACGTCAGTCGCCTGACTCGTGACACCCTTGCCCTGATCCTGGCGGGGGGGCGGGGTGAGCGGCTGCGTCAGTTGACCCTCTGGCGCGCCAAACCCGCCGTTCCTTTTGGTGGCAAGTTCCGGATTGTCGATTTCCCGCTCTCCAACTGTATCAACTCCGGGATTCGTCGTATCGGGGTACTGACTCAATACAAGGCGCATTCACTCATACGTCATATTCAGCAGGGTTGGGGGTTTCAGCGGGGCGAGTTTGGTGAGTTTGTCGAGCTGCTACCCGCACAACAGCGGATTGAGACCTCCTGGTACCAGGGCACTACCGATGCGGTCTATCAGAATCTGGATATATTGCGGAATCATGCCCCGGAGTATGTGTTGATCCTTGCGGGCGACCATATCTACAAAATGGACTACGGTCCGATGTTGGCCTACCACGTCGAACACGGTGCTGACCTTACGGTGGGGTGTTTGCACGTCCCGGTGCACGAGGCAAAGGCCTTCGGTGTGATGTCTGTTGACGATAAGGGGCGCATCATCAAATTTGCTGAAAAGCCCAGCGAGCCTGAGCATATCCCCGATAACGATCACTTTGCCCTTGCCTCGATGGGTATCTATATCTTTAACACCAGCTTTCTTTACGAACAGTTAATTAAAGATGCGGACTCAAAGAATAGCGACCATGACTTTGGTAAGAACATCATCCCGGCGGTTATTGATAAATACAAGGTCATGGCCTATCCCTTCCGCAATACGCGTACCGGTGAGATGGGCTACTGGCGCGACGTAGGGACAGTGGACTCGTTCTGGCAGGCCAATATCGAGTTGGTGGAGCCAGTGCCGCAATTGAATCTGTACGATACCGAGTGGCCGATCTGGACCTATCAGGAACAACTCCCGCCAGCGAAGTTCATTCACGATAGCGCCGACCGTATGGGCTTTGCGGTGAACTCAATGGTCTCGGGCGGGTGCATCGTCTCCGGGGCGGAGGTGCGACACTCACTCTTATTCTCAAATGTTGAGATACGCTCACAGAGTCAGGTCAGTGATTCGGTAATTCTGCCGGACGTCACCATTGAGGATAAATGCATTATTCGGAAGGCGGTGATTGATCGGGGTTGCCGCATACCGGCGGGCTCTGAGATTGGTGTGGACCATGAGGTTGATGCCAAACGTTTTTATGTCAGCCCCCAGGGGGTGACACTGGTAACACCCGAGATGTTTGGCCAGGAAATTCATCATGTCAGGTGAAGGCAAGCTCAAGGTCGTATTGTGCTGGCACATGCACCAACCACAATACCGTGACCTCATTAAGGGTACCTATCATCTTCCCTGGACCTATCTGCATGCCATCAAGGATTACACCGACATGGCGGCCCACCTTGAGGCACAGCCGCAGGCCCAGGCGGTTTTTAATTTTTCGCCCATCTTGCTCGAACAATTGGATGACTACTCGCAGCAGCTGGAAGGCTTTCTCTACGACAGCCAATCCATTCGTGACCCTCTGCTGGCGGCACTGGCAGACGCCTCCCACCCCATAGAACCTGCCGCACGCGCATCACTGATGAAGGCCTGTCTGCGTGCCAATGAGCGTCGGCTGATACAGCGTTTTCCCGCCTTTGCACAATTGGCGCACATGGCCAATCTGTTTGTGGAACACCCGGATTCCTTGCATTACGTCCGCAATCAGTTTTTGACAGACCTGGTCGTTTGGTATCACCTGGCCTGGATGGGAGAGACGGTTCGGCGCGAGGACAAACGCGTCAAGCGGCTGATGGAGCAGGACCGGGAGTTTACCTTGCACGATCGTCGTGAGTTACTCACTGTCATCCATGAATTGGTGTCAGGCATTATCCCGCGCTATCGCAAGCTGGCAGAGCAGGGACAGATCGAACTCTCGATGTCGCCCTACGCGCATCCCATCGTCCCGCTATTGCTGGACCTGAATTGCGCCGTTGAGGCCATGCCCACGGCACCACTCCCCGCCTTGCGCGCCTATCCCGATGGTGAGGCGCGGGCGCGTTGGCACATTGAACAGGCGATTCGTCAATTTGAAACCCATTTTGGTCTGCGCCCAAAGGGTTGCTGGCCCTCAGAGGGGAGTGTCAGTGATGCCACGCTGAAATTACTGCAGGACTATGGTATCCAGTGGATTGCGACTGGCGAGACGGTCTTGCGCAACAGTTTGAATGCTGCGGGTCGCCCCATCTCGGAGGAGGGCTATGATCTGTTTCAACCCAATTGGGTAGAGGACTGTGAGGTCGCGGGTTTTTTCAGAGATGATCGCCTCTCGGATAGCATCGGTTTTGTCTACGCCGAGTGGCATGGTGACGATGCCGTGGCAGATCTTATTCACCACCTGGAGACCATTGCCGATACCTGTCAGGGCCGTGACAGCGTGGTCTCGATAATTCTCGATGGTGAAAACGCATGGGAGTACTACCCGGAGAATGGTTATCATTTTCTGTCTGCCTTATACAGACGTTTGGTAGAACACCCGCGTTTGCAACTCACGACATTCAGTGACGTTGTGAGCCTCCCGCGCGAACATCACATCCTCCCGCACCTGGTACCGGGGAGTTGGGTCTACGGTACCTTCTCGACCTGGATTGGTGAACACGACAAAAATCATGGCTGGGATATGTTGGGTGAGGCCAAACGTGCCTTCGATGAGGCCGCGCCGGGGCTGTCACCCAGTGGGCTAAAGGCGGCAATGCAACAACTTGCCGTGTGTGAGGGATCGGACTGGTTCTGGTGGTTCGGTGGTGACAATCCCTCGGCCACGGTGCATGAGTTTGATTCGCTCTATCGCACCCACCTGAGCAATCTCTATCAATTGATTCAACGGGCGCCCCCAGATTATCTCGCGCATGCCTTCAGTCATGGTGGGGGTGCGGCGGCGCTCGGGGGCGTCATGCGCCCCGGTAAGCAGGCCTGATGTCAGCAGATTTCTTCTCACCGCGTTGCGCCGGGGTCCTGTTACACCCCACCTCATTACCGGGTCGACATGGAAATGGTGATCTTGGCGCGGAAGCCTTTCGTTTTGTTGACACGCTGGATGCGGCGGGAATGTCGGTGTGGCAGGTGCTTCCACACGGCCCGACACATGATGATGGCTCACCATATCAGTGTCTCTCTGCGCACGCGGGTAATCCAGACTGGATTAGTCTGGAAAAACTGGTCGAGTCGGGTTGGCTCGAACAGAACAGTGTTAATACCTGTGCACAGACATCAAATCGTCTGGAATGTCTGCGACAGGCAGCCGTTGGTTTCAAAAATGCTAACGACTCACAACAGCAAGCGTCCTTTAGCAAATTCAAGCGCGAAAATACCGACTGGTTAGATGACTATGCCCTATTTACAGTATTGCGTGGGCATTTCCTGTCCCAGTCGTGGACCGCCTGGCCACACGCGCTACGTGAACGCGAGCCCCGCGCATTGACGAAAATGCGTCAGGACTTTCAGGCACAGATTGAACAGGTCTGCTTTGAGCAGTTTATCTTCTTCTCGCAGTGGCAAGTGCTACGTAGATATGCCAATGCGCACGGTATCCGCTTGCTGGGTGATATGCCTTTTTATGTTGCGCATGATAGCTCCGATGTCTGGGCGCACCCTGAATTGTTTGAACTGGATGTAAACGGACAGCCGTTAGAAGTCGCTGGCGTACCGCCAGATTATTTTTCCGCCACGGGTCAGCGTTGGGGTAATCCACTCTTCGACTGGGAGATTATGGCACGAGATGATTATGGCTGGTGGAGCACGCGTCTACGCACTGCCCTCAATCTCTATGACATGGTGCGTATCGATCACTTCCGTGGCATGGAGGCCTATTGGTCTATCCCGGCGAGTGAGCCCACTGCGATGGGCGGGAGATGGCGTAAGGGCCCGGCCGAATCGCTATTGAAAGCCTTGGTAAAAAACCTGGGTAGCCTGCCGGTCGTGGCAGAAGACCTGGGCGTGATTACCCCCGAGGTAACGGCATTGCGTGAGAAATTTGGTTTGCCTGGGATGAAAATACTCCAGTTTGCCTTTGATAGCGGACCAGAGAATCCCTATCTGCCGCATCAGCATACCACGGACTCTGTCGTGTACACCGGCACCCATGACAATGACACCACCCTGGGCTGGTTTCATTCGCTCACGAATGAGCAACGGCATCACGTACGTGAATATCTGGGCTTACCTGCCGAAGAAATGCCCTGGCCACTGCTGCGAGCGGCATGGGCCTCGATTGGCAACATGGCAATTGTGCCCTTGCAGGACCTGTTGGCACTGGATGGTACGCATCGAATGAATACACCAGGTACCACGGCAGGAAACTGGCGCTGGCGTTTTGAATGGGATTGGGTGCCGGGTGAGCTGACGGGAAGAGTGCGTCATCTACTCGAAATCTATGGTCGACTATTGGCGCGATAACGAGGTATCAAAGTATGCCGTCTCAGGAGGTGAGTAAAGGCCAGTCGATATTTATTCTGTCGTTTCAACCTTGTTTAATAAGGCTCCAACTTTGTCAGTGACCCGGTTTTTTGATACTGCGGCCTTCATGAAGATCACCACCGCTTCCAGTTCGCCTATGGCCGCGATAACGTCAATACCCTTCGATGACAATATCTTCTTTACCTCGTCGCCACAGAACTGGATGAGAAAATCATCGTTTCTGGCAACGCCAATAGCCAAACCTATCAAGTGAGGTATCGCCTGATCATTGCTTTCTACTGATACCTTTTGTGAAAATCTTTGCCAGGCATCGATCCAGCGATCTTTTTCTGTTTTTCCAATTGTTCTTGAATCGATTCGCAGAAATAGAATCATGGAAATGATGTTTTGCGATACAGTCGTGTTATTGTTTTTTTCTAAATGGTGAATTGCTGCCAGGTGGTGCTGAATACAGTGTTCGCATTGGTAGTATTGCGCCAGTCCCAGTGCAATATGTTCTTTTTGTCTTGGCGAGAGATAAGTATTCCAACTCTCTTCTCCATCAGTGCCGGTAAAAATTACCTGATGCATCAGGTTTAACAAGTCTGATACATGGCGTGGGAAGATGTTGTCTTGAAATATCCGGATACTCATACCTTGATGTCTCTAGGTATAGCCCCTTTAAGGGCGTGATAGATTATCAATGCTGTTTCTTAATGGCATCTGGCAGAAATGAAATTGTCTTCACTCAGTTCTGCCGATCCGATTAAATCCAGATCATCCGCCCGGTCTCATACGGATGGGCCAAGGACTCGTGATAGGGATACATGCGTAGTTTGTAGAATTGTAAACCGGAGAGTGTCGGATTGTAGTCTAGGGCAAACACAACCTCGCCATTGTCGCGGGTTTCCTGGCTGGCCTCAAGGTTGATCTTGCGACTTGAGATAAACTCACCTTCCGCTTCCTCAATGCCAATCAGCATTTCGACGCGCACATCGCTGGTGCCTAGACCATTCAGGTTGGCGGCAACCCGAATGGGTAGCGTATCGCCAGTGAAGAGTTCGATGCGTTCCTCGGCGTGCAGGCCGGAGAGCAGACGCAGTGACACGCCATGCCAGGACCGGGTGACCTTCTTTTTCCATTCCGCTACCTCGTGGGCGAGGCGATTATTATCTTTGGAAAATTTCGCGTGGTGCACTCCCGCCGGGGCATAAAAATCGCGGACGTAGTCCATCACCATCCGCTGAGAATTAAAACGAGGTAACAGGGACTTCATTGAACCCTTGGAGAGCTTTACCCACTGTTCTGAGTAACCGTGGCCGTTGCGATGATAGTAGGTGGGTACGACCTGATGTTCCAGAATGTCGAGGAGTGACTGTGACTCTTCATGGTCGCGGAACTCGGCATCGTATTGGGGGCCATGTGGTGTGATGGCCCAGCCATTCTCGCCATTGTAACCCTCACCCCACCAGCCATCGAGTACGCTGAGATTGAGCACGCCGTTGATGCTGGCCTTCTGCCCGGAGGTGCCGCTGGCCTCGAGTGGAAATTGCGGGGTGTTAAGCCACACATCGACGCCGGTGACGAGTCTGCGTGCCATGGCCAGGTCAGAATTCTCCAACAG
>JAHEDA010000312.1 GCA_024641445.1 Gammaproteobacteria bacterium | reverse complement strand
CCGAGAGGCCATGAGTTTATACGTTTCCCTGACTCTGGCACCTTCAATGCCGCGCAGTTGCTCGACGCTACGCCGTTGCGGTGGTGCCTCACCGAAACGAATTTCATACATTTTGCGAACCACCTTCAGGCGTAGATCATCATCGAGTGCCAATTTGGCCTGATAGAGCAGACGATCCGCGCGAGCGCCGCCGGGCTGGCCGGAGGCATACACACGTACCCCCGCCTCACCGACCCATACCAATAAGGTGCCAACTTGTGCCGCCAATCTTGTCGCCGCGTGCGAAACGCGCGTCCCCGGTTCCAGCATAATGCAGGCAACTGAACCAACAGGAATGTGCGTACGCACTCCGGTCTGGTCAATGACAACAAATGCACCATCAAGCACATCGATCTGGCCATATTGAATAAAGACCATTGATACGCGATCTTTCATTGGGATGGGCTTGAGTGGAATATATGTCATGGTTCTATATTATCTATTGCCAGATTCAAACAACACTTTTTATATTTCTTGCCGCTGCCACAAGGACAAGCGTCGTTCCGGCCAATTTTTGGTGTCAAACGAATCGCTGACATTCTTTCCTGCTCACTCCGCAAGCGGTTCTCTTCCAAGAGCGCAGCGAGTTGATAGGTTATCTTCACGCCATCAATGATGGCGTCTAACGCCTCCCCGAATCCGTTCGCCAACTTTTGGGGATCTTTTGCATCCGCCAACGCCACCTGCCAGTCTGCCATGGCGGCTAATAGCGTCAGCAGGCCCTGATGATTCTCTTGTGTGTCACCCAAACCCTCTGTATCCAGGAATTCGAAGGCTTCTTGCCAAACCTCTTCAGTCAAGAGGTAACCCAATAGATAGCCATGGCACCAACGACTGAATTGCACCGAGGGTTTTTGGTCAGTGACTTGATGAGGATAACGTTGATGCAGATCAAACCTATCCAGCGCCAGCGCTTCGTTCAATTCGTTTTCGCAGATGATTCTGGCTGAGTAAACCTGTTCATCTTCAAACCAGGGATGGTCATCCCGGTATTCTTCCCCCAATACCACCATGGCCAGCTCACCATCCCTGAAATATTCAGGGCAGGACAACGCTGCGGTCAGTGCACCCAGATACTCGTCCAGATTGAGGCAGTCTTCATGCCGATCTGGGGAGGATAGAAAATTTCCAATGATAGTTTGCGCTTGATGGAGTTCCATCATTACCCCCTACCGTTAGCATGGGATTAGATATTCACCATATCTGTGAAATAATGACTGATTGTTAGAGCAACTTGACCTGCTTCATCCCGGCCGTATTGGCCTTTGCCTTTAACTTTTTATCAAACGTCACGAAGGTATAGTCCTGCGAGCATGCCAGATGCAAGGCATCGGCAAAATCCATCCCGCCACGCAGCAAACTCGCCGCCAGACTAATGTGTGGGGCATCCTCCACTATCACGTTTTCCTGTCCCAGCAATGTGATGAATGCTCCCGCGATAGCCTCGGCAGAAAACCTGTAGGCAAACCTCAATACCCATTCGGTTTCGAGAATCACTGTTTTGGTAATGTAGATCTGTTGCCGTTTAAAGAGTTGTTTGGCCTTGTCCGCTTGCACCTTGTCATCAGCCGTTAAGAGCCGTACCAGAACATTCGTATCAATACGTATCATCCGACTCATCCCTGATCTGATTGGCTCCCTGCCGGATAGCCGCCTCCATCTCCTCCAGGGATTTAGCTGCGCCAGAATATTTCAGACAGCCCGCAAGTTGCTTAAGGGTTGCTGGAGGCACCGGTCTGGCGGGTTTGAGCAGCACACCCTCTTCGGTATCAATCACCACAAGTTCCTGGCCTGCCTCCCAGTGGTGGGCATCCCGGGACGACTTGGGGATGATCACCTGCCCCTTGCTTGATAAGCGTGTCTTGCTCATGGTCTTTCTCGAAAAGTAAGAAATAAGTAAGACAAGTTTAGACCTCCAATACCCCGTACTCAAGGCCGATTTAGATCCTGCGCACGAGCATGAGGCCGCAGCCGAATGCCTTGGCGGGGCCGACGCCGGACATTAAGGTTTTAGTGAATAAATCACTATCAGTAACCTCTAAAAATCCGGTGAAATCCATTGAACTATATTGAATAGCAGACTTATTACCTTGTTTATATGCCTGATGCTGATCGTATCTTTCGACAATAATGCTTTGTTCATCAAAATCGAAACCACATTTGGTTTTTCGCTCACTCAACCATTTCACACCAGCTTCTTGTATAAGTGCAGCTAAGCCGGGCCGCTTATCTGATGGTAGCTCTTTATACTTCATCTCTTTTTTATGATTCATCACAATATCGTGACGGTGTGTTCTACCGCTTTCATCCTTGCGGGTGATCACAGGATTTACTCTCAGACTAAAGGATAACCTTTCACCATTGGCTAATTTCGGCTGATATGGCCGAGTTTCCACTGCCCATTCATCCGACGGCACCGGCTTACGGGCGGAAATGACATAGTAAACTCGGGAGAGATGCCGGCTGTCTCCTCTATAGATGAAATCACGGCTTGCAGTAGGCTCATCGGGAAACAATTGCCATAAGCTTTGGTGCTCACGATAGGCATTTTGTGAAATGTTTTGCAGCAATTTCCTGGCTCTGTAATTGGCGGGGTCCAGGGTAATACGGCTAAAATAATTCATCGTCATTCCCTCCCTTCTTCTACTATTAAATAGTGTTCCTTGCGATTGACAAACTGCCATCGTTTTCTGCTGCTCACCTGATCCCTGCGTTCATGAAGCATATGTGTACCTGTATCAGTCAACCCGGATTCAGCCAGACTGATATCCTCCCAGTAATAGGCCTTATTTCTTTCCGCATTCGACGTTGAAAATATATCCTGCGTAAACAGGTCATTATCCACCACAAATTGCTCAAACGCCGCCGAAAGATTTTCAGCGTCAATAATGGTGGGTTGCAGTGGGAATGCCAAAGGACAGGATTTACGCCCCAGATAAAGGGTGTAATGCGGTTTGCTTAAGGCTGTAGCAATCACCTGTAGCGAGTAGCTGGCGTCTTTTTCAAAGATAGCGACTGTGTAATGGGCATCCACTCGATAATCCCGCTGGGATAACAGCGTATTCATTGCATGCCTTGGTACGCTCATTTCATCCCTGCGCGTGTAATATCGCCTGCCGCGTTGTGGTGGTGGAACCTGTATGGTGTGGTAGTCGCGCAATAGTGAACCTTCAGAATCCACCCTGACCGCCATGCTGTAGCCGTTGACTAGTTCCAGGTGTTTTTGCTCTTCATCACGGCGAATGCCCAATGCCGCGGCCACTAGGCCAAAGACCGCCGATTTGGTCGGGTGGCCATGGGTCGGCCGTTGTTCTCC
>JAHEDA010000311.1 GCA_024641445.1 Gammaproteobacteria bacterium | reverse complement strand
CTGGAGGCAGGGCGTGCCATGGTGGTGGCAGTCAATAAATGGGATGGTCTTGATGTCGATCAGAAAGACAAGATACGGCGCGAGTTGGATCTGCGTTTGCCCTTTATTGGTTTTGCCGAGATGTTTTTCATATCAGCACTGCACGGCAGTGGTGTTGGTGAGTTGTATCCGGCGATCAAACAGGCATATGAAAATGCTACGCGCAAACTTTCCACGCCCTATTTGACCCGGGTATTGAACGATATCGTTTCAAGCCATACTCCACCCCTGGTGCGTGGGCGGCGTATTAAGCTTCGATATGCCCACCAGGGGGGGCAGAACCCTCCCATCATTGTGATCCACGGCAACCAGACCAGCGATGTTCCCGCAAGCTATATGAGGTACTTGATAAATTCATTTCGCAAGGTACTGGAGCTTGAGGGTACGCCGCTGCGTATTGAGTTTAGGGGGAGTGAGAATCCCTTTGCCGGGCGCCGTAATACACTAACGCCGAGGCAGGTCGAAAAGAAAAGACGGCTGGTCCGGCATCAGAAAAAAAAGCGCTAAGCAGCTGACCGTTTACTGCGATGGTGTCGCCAGGGCGTTCTCCGTCAGAAACAATTTGGGGTTAACCCGAGTATTATTCAGACTCACACTCCAGTGCAGATGTGGGCCGGTTGCGCGACCGGTCATGCCAACTTTACCAATAAGCTGGCCCTGTTTAACTAACTCCCCTGGCTTTACATCGATCTCACTCAAGTGACAGACCATGGTCACGAGTCCCTGACCGTGATCGATGAAAATGGAATTTCCGTTAAAGAAATAGTTACCCGTTATGATGACCTTGCCCGTAGCCGGCGCGTGTACCGGCGTGCCGGTGGTGCCTGCGATATCCAGACCGCTGTGGGGATTGCGGGCCTCACCATTAAAGAACCGTCGCAATCCGAATGGGCTGCTGAGCCGCCCATCGCTGGGAAGGATGAATGGCAGATTGATCGCGGATCGATCTACCCAGGTCGCCAAGGCCTCGCTGATGATTACTTGCTCCTGCCGAATTCGTATCATGTCCTTCGCAGTAGGGTTGACCATGCGCTTGTTTTTAAGTGTCAGGTGTTGTTCCTCGTAACGTTTATCGGTCACCGTAAACGGAACAGAGAGTTGTGAGGTCGACGTCTTTACCGATAACTTGTGCAGGCCCGCCTTATCACGCAAGGGTATCCCTACAATCGCTTGCCAGGCCTTGCCGTCTCTCAGCACCATTACGCGGGAACCGGCGTAGTGCACCTGTGGTGGTGATTGTGAATCAACTGGTAAGATAACTACGGCGACCCCACCGGGAACCGGCTCAGGCCTGGGGAGGCTTAGCGCCGATACTGTTTGCGCGGCAGTAATAAAAATGAAGAGGGAGAGAAGAAGGTTTTTAATTGTTTTCATAGGTTTTCTCAACAATACATTCGATACGACCTTGCTTGAGACGGGCGTCTATTTTTTCACCACGACGGAGTGTCTTCGCCTCTAACACGATTTTATTCTCTTTGTCACTGATGATGGCGTAACCACGATCGAGGGTCGCGAGTGGGCTGACGGCATGTAACGCCCGCATGGCCGATTCAAGTTGCTGTCTCTGATGTGTCTGTTGATGTCTCATATTTGATGTCAGGCGTTGCCTGAACGTTAGCAAGTGCTGACGTGAGGCATGTATCTGGCGCGTTGGAGTATTGTGCCATAATCTCCGATTGAGAGTATTCATGTGAGTCTTTTCATGTCTCAGCTTTTGCTTAACAGCGCGTTGCAGACGCAGGTCGTACTCATCCAGTCTTTGCGCGATATATTGTAGCCGCCGACCCGGGTGCTGTAGGCGTCGCTCCATCGATGTCAGTTGCTGGCGCCGGTGCTGCATTACTGTCTGGATTCTACGATGGAGTCTATTCATCCATTGTTCAAGGTGTTGCTGTAGAGAGGACTGATCCGGGCTGACGAGCTCAGCTGCAGCCGTTGGTGTTGCGGCACGGCGATCGGCGACAAAATCGGCGATCGTAAAATCAATATCGTGACCGACCCCACTGACGATGGGGAGTGTGCATGCCGCAATAGCGTGGGCAACTACCTCTTCATTGAAGGGCCAGAGGTCCTCCAGTGAACCACCACCGCGCGCTAGTATCAGGACATCACACTCATGACGTCGTTCAGCCAGTTGCAAGGCGCTCACAATCTGCCCGGCCGCCATTTTTCCCTGCACCGCAGTGGGGTAGATAATGACCTGCAGATTGGGGTAGCGACGATTGAGTGTAGTGAGAATGTCATGAATTGCAGCGCCTGTGGGGGATGTGATAACCCCGACGCATGCGGGTACCGCGGGCAGTGCCCGCTTACGCTCACTGTCAAACAGGCCCTCTGCATTCAGTCTTTGCTTGAGTTGGTCAAAGGCGCGCCGCAAGGCACCGTCGCCTGCCGCTTCCATGTGATCCACAACAATTTGGAACTCACCACGGGGTTCATACAGACTAATCCGGGCACGCACCAATATCTGCATTCCGTTTTTCGGTGTGAAGCCGAGGAGATAATTTCGATTCCTAAACATGGCACAGCGTACCTGTGCGGCCTCATCTTTCAGGGAGAAATACAGGTGGCCTGAACCTGGTTTGGCGAGGTTTGATATTTCTCCCTCAAGCCAAATCAGAGGGAGTCCCGTCTCCAACATGCTGCGCACCTCACGATTGAGGCGAGAGACAGAGTAGATATCGCGAAAATTAGTATCGGTTGAGGTTTCGGCGTACATATGGCCTAGAGTACGCGATTGGAGTGGAAAATAAAAAGGCCGGTGTGACCGGCCTTTTTATTCAACCTTTTGGTACAAGACCTAGAATGCAGGCTTGGCGTGCTGGTTGGCGTCATGCTGCATCAGGGCCAGGCTGCTCTGCTTTTTGGCCTTGGTCGCCAGCTTGACGGCGTCATCGTACTTATCTTCCTTGAGGGCGGCCTTGGCACTCTTGATCAGCTTGCCGGTATCACGCCACTCGTAGTTCTCAGAGGCGGCGCGGCCAGCCTCGTGCTCGGCGGCCATGATGGCGCTGGCAGCGTCATTTTTGCTGTGCATCATCGCAGGTTCGCTACTACCACAGGCGGTCAGGATGATGGACGCGGCAGCTAGGATTAATAATTTTTTCATACACTCCTCCAGGTCATTGTTTTTTAAATAAAAGCATGACCCCATCTCCTAGTATGGCTTTGGGTTGTATCTTTGTGAATTTACAACGCAAAACCGCTTGTTTAAGACTGATTCCGTGTCCGCAGGGTCTCCGGCCATTATGCTGCCCCAGTCAGGGGGGGGTCAACCCTGAAAATGACAATAAAGACAAGGGTTTATCGTGACTGGCATTTACCCC
>JAHEDA010000310.1 GCA_024641445.1 Gammaproteobacteria bacterium | reverse complement strand
ATATTTCAACCGTGTAGGTTGGGCTGAATGCAATGAAGGCAACAACTCGGATCACCTTGAGCGTGTTACGCTATATTCCAGAACACGTTGGGCTTCGCAAGCTCAGCCCAACCTACCGCACTGAGCTTACCCATCCGTGATATTTCAACCGTGTAGGTTGGGCTGAATGCAATGAAGCCCAACAACTCGGATCACCTTGGGCTTGTTACGCTATAATCCAGCGCGAACACCTTTCACCAACGTCAGCGTCCTTATGCCCACCCACAAATACCTGGCACACTACCCACCCAACTTGCTGACCCAGGTCGAGAGTATGATTGAGGCTGGGCGACTCAAGACATACCTCACCGAACGCTACCCTCGGCCACACACTATCGCCAACGACAGTGACCTGCGTGACTATGTCATGGCCATTAAAAACCAGCACCTGAAAACCTCACCGCCCCTGAGCAAGATCATGTACGACAGCAAACTACACGTCGTGCATAGCGCGCTCGGTCTGCACAGCTATGCCACCCGCATCCAGGGCCAAAAACTCAAAACCAAGAATGAGCTGCGCGTGAGCACGGTCTTCAAAAAAACACCCGAGGCCTTTCTCAACATGATTGTGGTGCATGAATTGGCGCACCTGCGGGAAAAGGAACACAACAAGGCGTTTTACCGCCTGTGTCAAAACATGTTGCCCGCGTATCATCAACTGGAACTCGACACGCGCCTGTTCCTTATCCAGACAGAGCGGGAGGGGTCGTTCTACGAGTGAGGGGATCTCCAACCACCTTTTCAAAACAGTTCTTTAGCCTTTACCCAATCACGTATACTGCGCACAACCTCAGCGGAGTGAATGCCTTGCTCTCCCAGCCCCACCCTCACCGCACACCCTTCCCTTACTTTCTCGTCAGCCCGGCATTCAGCGCCGAGCAGTGCGCGATGCTGGAGCAGGTGTTCTTGCATGAGGGTGACTGGCAACACCGGGATGGCGCCTTTTACCGCTGTGCCCTGCGAGACGTCACCGCCGAGATCCCCGCGACCTTTCTGACCGAAGTCACCAATAGAATGCGCAAGATCACGGGATTACCGTTGACGGATCACATACTGGTCACGGCCCAACGCATGACGCCCGGACAGGTGATTGGCATCCACAGCGACCGCCCACTGCTGGGCTACGAGTGCGTGCGCCTGGTCGTGCAACTCAACCCACACTGGCAAACCGAACACGGCGGCGTGCTGCAACTGTTTGCATCACCCGAGGGGGAAGTAGTTACCGGTGTAAACCCTGTCTACAACGCGGCCTTTGGTTTTGTGCTAAACGTGAATTCATACCATGCCGTCAGCCAGGTAACGCAGCCACGACACTCCCTGGTCTTCAACTTCTGGCACGCCGCCAACACCCCCGAACTCGCGGCGCACGTGCAGGCCTTGTTCGCCAATCTCCACTTCTCGGCGTTACCGGCCACACTCAACCCCATCATGTCGGCGGCCGAAGAAAACCTGCCTGAAGACACCACGTTAGTAGCCGCCACCACCGCCATCGCCCTGCAACGCTGGGGCTACGACGACGCAACCATACTAGAGGGCTATCAATACAGCGCCGGGCTGCCCACGCACGTGACCCAAGGCTCAGAGACCTGGGCGGCGATCCGACTCGCCGATTGGGTCGCACGCCTGCACCGGGAATCCTTTGACCTGGCACAGTGGGAAGGCCTCAACCGCGCACTCACCGGGGCAAAAGAATTTGCACGCCTGCTGCCGACATGGCGGTTATGCCTGCCATAACCAGGGCAACTTATCTCCCGAGGGTATGGCGCATTCCCCTGAGGGGCTGCCGGTGAGGGCTCATACGCAAAACTCATTTATCGCCGACCGATGCCTCGTCGCTTACCTTACAAATTCTCTCTGTAATTTCAGACAGCGTCCCACCCGAATTACCCCTGTCAGCAATGTGCCGAGCCCCCATTTTTTGATGTGAACTCTAAAAAACGGGTGTCACAGGACGCTAACCGGCTGTATGGGAGCCGCAAATAACTCAGAAGACCTGCCACCGATCGACCGGCTGGCATTAGCCAATAGCCTGGAGGTCACCGCCTTGTTAACCCAGGCCATGGCCAAGCACGGCGGGCACATCACCTTTGACGAGTTTATGCACATCGCCATGTTTGCACCCGGCCGAGGCTATTACGACTCGATGAATCGCATCTTTGGCGATGGCGGCGACTTCACCACGGCACCGGAGATCTCGCCTCTTTTCGGGCAGTGTATCGCGCAACAGATCATGCAGATTATGGAGCACATGGGCCAGACCGACGTGCTGGAGTTTGGCGCGGGCTCCGGCATTCTGGCCGAGACCATCTTGCTCGAACTCGACAAGCATGAGCGCCTGCCGCAGACCTATTACATCCACGACATCAGCCCCAGTCTAAGAAAGCGCCAGTTCACGCGCCTGCAAACCAATATCCCGCAGTTGCTGCACAAGGTGGAATGGTTAAATGATATTCCGACCCGGTTTGACGGCATCATGCTCGGCAATGAGGTGTTGGACGCCCTGCCCGTACACCGGGTGATCTTTCGCAGGAATCGGCGCTATACCGAGATCTACGTGACGGAAAAAAACGGGCGCCTCGTGCTGGAAGAGGGCCCCCTGAGTTCCGTTGAACTGCAACATGAGATGGACAGGATTACCCAGCTCTGGCCCGATATTGCCGATGGCTATCAGAGCGAAATCAATCTCGGTGTGAAACGCTGGGTGGCCCAGGTGAGTCAGGCCTTAGGCAAGGGCATGATCCTGTTGATTGACTATGGCTTCACCCGCAAAGAGTATTACCAGCCGAGCAATCACAAGGGCAACCTGATGTGTTACTTCCAGCATCACGCGCACAGCAACACCATGCTCTACCCCGGCGTGCAGGACGTCACCTGCCACGTCAATTTCTCACTCGTCGCCGAGGCCTTTCAGGACCAGGGCCTGAATATCGCGGGCTACACCAATCAGGGATTTTTTCTCGCCGGCTGCGGGCTGGAGGCGCTTTATCAACAACAAGATACGCAAGACGAGGAAAAATTCTTACGCCTGACCCGCGGCATTGAACAACTTATCATGCCCACGGCGATGGGCGAGACCTTCAAGGTCATTGGCGTGACCAAAAATATCACCCAGGACACCATCGGCTTCTCGGTATCAAACCTGAAAGACTGGCTCTAAACCCTCGCAGTTACCTGCTCTTCTCTCTCAGAGCGATCCCTTCTCCCCCCAAAAGATTCCTTCTACCTCCGAGCAATCCTCCTTCCTCCGAGCAATCCTCCTTCCTCCGAGCGATCCCTTCACCCTCCGCGCGATCCCTTCTCCCTCCGGGAGAAGGTTAGGATGAGGGG
>JAHEDA010000309.1 GCA_024641445.1 Gammaproteobacteria bacterium | reverse complement strand
TTGACGCTGCCCCTTACCAATGGGGATCAAACTGTCGATGACCTTGATCCCGGTATAGAGGGGCTCGTGTACAAAATCACGATGAACGATCGGCGGGGCGGCCCGTTCCAGCGGCCACCACTCCTCTACCCGCGGTGGCATCGCGCCATCCAGGACCTGTCCGAGCGGATTAACGACACGTCCGAGCATGTTATTGCCAACCGGGATGCTCACGGCACGCGTGCCCAAATAGGCACGCGTGCCGGCGGTGATGGCATCCGTCGCCTGTAGCAGGATCGCACCAATGCGCGTCTCCGCCAGGTCGAAGACCATGGCTTGGCTGCCATCTTCAAACAACAAAAGGTCACCGAGTGCGGCAGAGGGCAGGCCCGTTACCCAGGTGATGCCATCACCCACCGACTCGACACAACCCTGTTCGGTAATGCGCAGGCCTGGCAGGTAACGTGATAACCACGCGGCCTGTTGCGACAACAATGTCGGTGGAAGTGTCGTATCAGTCGGCATGGACAAGGTCACTAAAGGCACGAAGTTCGTCGCGCAGATTCGCATGCAGCACCCAGGCGCCAATAGTAATGTGCAAACCAGCCAATAGCTCCGGGGTCTGTTGGTAAGTGATGGCACCTTTGACCTGCACGACATCGTGGAGACATTGCTCGATGGAGTTTCGTTGTGCCGGATTGAGGACAAAGGCACTCGCAACCGTAACCGCCTCCGCGGCAATACCCTTGTTGGAACCGCCCTTTAATTTTTCCAGGCGATCACGCGGCAGGCCCTTGATCTGTTCCACCAGCATGTCGAGCAGGCTCTGTTCCAGCGCCGGGATTGCCAGTCCAGTAAGGAGTCGCGCGGCAAAACCGGTCGCCAGTTGCATTGCCTTGACCTCGGCCTGCTGCTGCACGGCATACTCTTCACGTTTGGCAATCACCCTCGCCTTCTCGCGCTCCTCCTCCAGCAGCGTGTTCAGACCACTCAAGCGGCGTTGCCGTTCAAGCTCGATCTCTTGCGTCAACTTTTCCCGCTCCTGTTGGCGGTCCTGCTCCCATACCGCCAGACGGTTCTCATATTGCTGCCGTAGCGACTCGGCCTGGGTCTGGGTGGTGCTCGCATCCTGCAAGGTCTTTTCAATTGCTGCACGGCGGCGCTCAATGATGTCAAGAACCGGTTTGTACAGGAAGTGTTTCAGGATCCATATCAGGACCAGGAAATTGATAATCTCCAGGATGAGTGTTGTCCAGCTCAGTTCCACGGTCTACTTCCTTTATCTAGATTATTTTCCCCCTGGAGTGACACTACTTGAGCAGGTATTCCAACAGGGGGTTACGGAACAAAATGATTAAGACAATGACCAGCACATAGATTGCCAGTGATTCGATCATGGCCAGACCGATGAAGAGCGTGCGCATTATGGATTTTTCCGACTCTGGTTGACGCGCCAGGGCATCCAAGGCACTGCTGATGGCCTTACCCATGGCGAAGGCCGGTAACATCACACCAATGGCGATACCCACCACTGCCACAACGGTGGATGCCGTACTGAAGTTTGATAAGTCGACCATGACGTACTCCTCTATGAATGATGTAATTGTTTGGATTGCAGACTGCCCGCCACATAGATAAGCGCCAACATGCCGAAGATATACGCCTGGACCAGGGCCTCGATGATATGCAGCATGAGAATCGGTATCGGCGCCAGAAAACCGGCCACCAGTAAAATCAACAGTGCCGCCATCTCCAGGCTCATCATGTTACCGAACAGGCGCACCGCCAGCGCGACCGTGCGGGTGACCTCGCTAATAAGATTAAACGGTAACAGGATCGGGCTGGGTGAGAGATAGTGACGCAGGTAGGCCTTGAGACCCTGATCACGGATGCCGTACCAATGTACCGAGAGAAATACCAGCAAGGCCAAACCCGAGGTGGTGGAGAGGTCGCGCGTGGGCGAATGCATCTCAGGCACGACACCAATGAGATTGGCCACCACCAGGAAGACCCAGAGACTGCCGATGAACGGCAGCAATATCCTCGCCTGCTGTGGCGCCACTTCCTTGATCGAGTCCTCAATGAAGAGCACGATGGCCTCCAACACCGTCTGCACCGGTCCCGGCTCTAGACGCAAACGGTATGTCAATACCGCACTCAGTATGCCCAGTATCGCGATAATCACCCAGGTCGTGATAACCGTACTGGTGATCCCTAGGCCGGCAACATGAAATACGATTGGTAAGCCCTCGCCCATTGCTACTCCCGAATGAACAGGTAGACGTTGATGGCTCCGACCACCACGCCGACGAAGATCATGCTGAGGGTCCAGCTCATGGAGTAACCCATGAGTTTCTCATCCAGCCAGCGCCCCAGATAGGCGCCAATGATCACCGGCAGGACGAAGATAAGCCCAAGAGTCCCGATGTAAACAGTCTGCGCCAGGAGGGTATCGCGCTCCCTCTCCGCCTGCTTCATGCGTTGAGCCTGACGCTCGACATTCTTACGCAGTTGCTCGTTACCGTTCACTGCATCATCCCTGGTTCGCGCCGCAGCTCCCACATCCGGCGCAACATCTCCGTCTCCAGCCGATGCAGGCTGTGTTTGGTGGCATGCAGGGCCTCTTCCTCCTGCAACAGTTGTTGCATCAGGGCGGTGCTGATGCGCTCGTAATTATCATCCAACAGATAGCGCCGGGTACTGAGCATGAGGGTATTATCGGCGAAATAGACCAGCGCCCCCGGCACGGCCAGGTATTGCCATGCCTGCCCGGCCACGCGAAATCGCGCCAATCCGAATACTAAGGTGGTCATCAACCGCGCATGGCGGGCACGCAGGCCGAAGCTACCGCTGGCGTCCTCACCAATGAAATCGCTAACCCCCTCGATGGTCTCGCCATGCACACTGTCACGCAGTACTATTTTAAAGCCACTCATGTAACCACCCCCTTCATGCTGCCGCGCATATAGCACTGTGCCTCGGGGCTCGCATCGAAGTCACCGCGCAGGAAGGCCTCGCAGTCATCCAGAATATCCGACAGCGGTACCGACACACCGTCAATACCGGTATGTGCCGCGATCACCCACAGGGGTTGCGTCAGATAACGTTGTAGCTTGCGCGCACGCATGACGATGAGACGGTCCTTGGCCGACAACTCCTCCATGCCAAGCATGGTGATGATATCCTCCAGCTCCTGGTAGCGCGCAAGGTGCTCGCGCACGCGCGAGGCGATCTCGTAGTGACGATCACCCAGGGTGTGGCGGTCCATCATACGACTGGAGGACAACAACGGGTCTACGGCGGGATAGATGCCCTTGCTCGCCTGTGCGCGTGAGAGGATCACGGTGGTATCGAGGTGACTCAAGATGGCGCTGACGGCCGGGTCGGTCATGTCATCGGCG
>JAHEDA010000308.1 GCA_024641445.1 Gammaproteobacteria bacterium | reverse complement strand
ACATCGGAGACACCAGTAAGGAATTATTTACCCAGATTTAATTCCTTCTCCAGCTCCAATTCCAGTTCACGATCCTGGGCAGAGGGGGGAGGCGGGGGGGCAAATTTACGTGGTGGGTTGCCATCGTAGATGCGGTTTTCACGCAACTGTAGATAGGCGTCGCGGATAAAGGCGTATTTATCAAAGGACGCCTCCTCCACAATATTGCTGGCCTTGAGCAGGCCCACCCGGGTGTCGATCGCCCAGAGTCCCTCCGTGGCCCAGTAGGTCACCGGGTCCTGAATCTGAAGCATGGGGTCTACCCGCCAGTCAGAGGACATGGCCGTGGTATCGCGCAGGGTGCTGGAACCGTAGAAGGGCAGGACGAGATAGGGGCCGTCGCCGACACCCCAGGTGCCGAGGGTCTGGCCGAAGTCTTCACTGTGTTGGGTGAGCCCCATGGGTGTAGCGACATCGATGAGACCAAAGAGTCCGATGGTCGAGTTAACGAGGACTCGCCCGAGATTGGAGAGGGTCTCTTCAAACTTGAATTGCAGCAGAGTATTGACGCTGCTGATGACGTCACCAAGATTGCCGAAAAAATTGGAGACCCCGGTCTGAATGGGGTCCGGTACATGCGCCTGATAACCCTCGGCCACCGGGCGCAGAATGTTTTCATCCAGGGTTTCATTAAAGCTGAACATACTGCGATTGAAGGGCTCCAGAGGGTCGGTCTCAACGCCAGGTCCCTTGACACTGGTGCAGGCACTACAGAGTAAGATGACCAACACGCCGGGTAAGGTCCGGCGTAACAGACGGAAGTTTAAATGTGTGCTTGTGCGTGCAGTCATTGTTGGTCTTAGCGCTTCTCTGACTTGATGGCGCCACAGCGACTGCAGCGATATTGGGTCAGCAGTTTGCCCCCTTTAACATCGAAGGGTTTATCCTTCACCACTTCCCATTTATGAAAACCATTCTTGCACAGGGTATTCCCACGATGTTTGTCCTGTGGCTTGGGTCTCTTGAAGGCGATGACGTCACCCATTGAGCGTACCGGTTCCTGTGATTGGTCGTTGCGTTAAGTAGTATACACTAGCGTATTGAAGCTATCCGAACCACCTTGGAGGATAAATCGAGCGTGAGTGCATCATGGTAACAAAGGCAGAGTCTCACCGGCTCCAGATTGGTAGTGTCGAGTGGCGCCACCCGCAGTGGTCGGAAGTTTTTTATCCCGATGGATTACCCGCAGACTGGCGGGTGGGCTATTACGGCAACGAATTCCCGGTGGTATTGGTTCCTGCCTCGGCATGGGCCGATGCGACGGCAATAGACCTGTCGGAGTGGAGTGAAAACAGCCCTAAGGACTTTCATTTCATCGTTGAGGTCCCCACCGATGTTAGCCAGTCATTGCCTTACTCTGGTAATTCCTTCCAGGCCTTCCTTGAAGGCCTCACTGTATTGCAGGGGCAGATTGCGGCCTTGCTCATTCCCTGTCCCGCGGAGGAGGTCGAGACCGTGTTGCAACACAGCCGTTGTGATTATCCACGGATTCTCGATACAGGACATGACACAGTGAATTGTTCGCTATATGCGCAGATCTGTTTCGATGCCGGGGTCGGGTTTTGCTGGCATGGCCAGGGCGAGTGCATCGATTTTGCGGCGGGGTTGCCTGCATTGATACGAGTTTCGTGTCGTGATTATGGCCTAAAGGCATTACGGAGATTACTGGAAGTCATCTTGGGGCGCACGGCATCTTCCGCAGCGGTCTATCTAATCTTCGAGGGTGAGCCACCACAGGTCGAGGTTATGCAAAATGCCAAGACGCTGGTGGAATTATTATGATGCGATAGAATTCGCTCTTATTGGGTTGTGTCACACAGGGCTATAGGCCACAATCGGGAGACCTAACTCAGATATTGCTTATGGCCGACGATATCCTGGTAAGAATTCGCAACCTCAGCTTTGCCCGCGGCAATCGCACGATCTTCGATGGTGTTGATATGGATATTCGCCGCGGTCGGATTACCGCCATCATGGGCCCAAGTGGTACGGGTAAGACCACCATGTTGCGGTTGATCGGTGGCCAGCTCAAACCTCAGACCGGCAGCATCCACGTCGATGGTCAAGAGGTCAACAAACTCAAGCGTAGCGCCCTTTACCTGTTACGTCAGCGTATGGGCATGTTGTTTCAGAACGGTGCCCTGCTTACCGATATGAACGTCTTTGACAACGTTGCCTTTCCCTTGCGCGAACACACCGACCTGCCACCTGAACTGATCCGTGACCTGGTCTTGATGAAGTTGCACGCAGTAGGACTGCGCGGTGCGCGTGACTTGATGCCGAGTGAGTTGTCAGGGGGTATGTCACGGCGCGTGGCGCTCGCGCGTGCAATCGCGCTCGACCCGATGATGATTATGTACGACGAGCCCTTCACGGGGCAGGACCCGATCTCCATGGGGGTGCTGGTGCGTCTGATTCGGTTATTGAACGATGCACTCGGCCTGACCAGTGTTATCGTCTCTCACGATATACAGGAGACCATGTCGATTGCAGACGATATCTACCTGTTGTCTGGTGGTAAGGTCGTTGGGCACGGTACCTCGAGTGAGTTGCAGAATTCCACCTCGGAGTGGGCACAGCAATTCCTCAAAGGTGAGCCGGATGGTCCGGTACCCTTCCATTATCCGGCGAATGAGTATCGTGCTGACCTGATCTCAGGCAGCGACGACCACAGGGGCCGTGGCGCATGATCGAGGCCCTTCGCTCACTCGGGCGCAACGCCTTTGGCTTTTTTGAAAGCCTGGGGCGTGCCTCACTCTTATTTAAAGATATCCTCACGGGGTTGCCTGGGTTATTGCCGCGCTTTGGCCTGGTGATTCATCAGGTCTACTCCGTCGGCGTTTTGTCACTGATTATCATCCTGGTCTCCGGTCTGTTTGTCGGCATGGTCCTGGGTCTGCAAGGTTACAACACCTTGGTAGATTTCGGTGCGGAGGAGTCACTCGGTGTGGTGGTGGCCCTGTCGTTGGTGCGTGAACTTGGCCCGGTGGTCACGGCACTACTCTTTGCCGGTCGCGCCGGGTCTGCCCTCACTGCCGAGATTGGTCTGATGAAGGCGACCGAACAGCTCTCCGCCATGGAGATGATGGCCGTGGACCCGATTCGCCGGGTGCTGGCGCCGCGTTTTTTGGCGGGCGTAATCTCCATGCCCTTGTTGGCCGCTATATTCAGTGCGGTGGGTGTAATTGGTGGCCTGATGGTGGGGAGCACACTGTTGGGTGTAGACGAGGGGGCCTATTGGTCACAGATGCAGGCCAGCGTTGACCTCTATGACGATATCTATAACGGCGTCATCAAGAGTTTGGTGTTTGGTGTGGTGGTGACCTGGATCGCGCTGCACGAAGGCTAT
>JAHEDA010000307.1 GCA_024641445.1 Gammaproteobacteria bacterium | reverse complement strand
TTCCGCGCCGGCAAGGCCGCCACCACGACAAACCTCAAACCCGTAAAGGTGCAGAGTGTCGAGACTGGCCTGCGTGGCAAGCGTGAGGACTGGCGTTATGACCTCTCGCTGTATTACATGCGCAAGCGCGACGATATCGTGACCTATCAGTATCCCGATAATTCACGCGAGGTCATGAATGCCGGGGCTACCCTGCATCAGGGTGTGGAACTGGGGTTAGGTAACAAGCTTACACCACGTACCTCACTCGACGTGGCGGCAAGTTACGCCATTCACACCTATGAAGACTGGCGCCCAAATAGTTCGACCGATTACAGCGGCAATGAAATCTCCACGGCACCGCGCCTGATCCTCAATACCCGGCTCGGCTATCGCATGCAGGCACTGAACGATGGCCATGTCGAACTGGAGTGGGAGAAGCTGGGTGACTACTGGGTCGATGACGCCAATACGCAAAAGTATCCTGGCCATGACCTGATTAATCTCCGCATGAACTACCCGGTGAGTAAATCGCTGGAGTGGTATGGGCGGCTTATGAACCTTGCCGACGTGCGTTATGCCACGAGTACCTCATTGTCCGGAAGCAATATCGTGTATGCACCGGGCATGCCGCGCACACTCTATGCCGGTATGAAGCTGAGTTTCTAATGCATAGTTATGCGTAGACCTTCGCTGCATCGCCTGCACAAGTGGGTGGGGTTAAGCGCCGCAGCCTGGTTGGTGGTGCTGGCTAGCACCGGCTTCCTGCTCGACCATCGTGATAGCTGGCGTTGGCTGTGGCAGGACGGTGTGGCATTGACCTGGATGCCACATCAGCTTGCGCACAAGGCGAGCAGCGAGCCTTTCAAACTTTATCAGATCGATCCACTCAATCATGCTGACCACATTACCGGTGGGCAGAGTGGGCTGTGGTGGAGTTCCGATGCGGGGCAGACATGGCAGGCCTCGCACTTTATCGACCGTATACAAGCGCCGCAGGTGTACGCAGCATTATTCACGGTGAGCGATTCTTCCAGTGAGATGTGGTTGGCAACGGATATCGGGGTCTGGCATTCGGAGGATAGTGGGCGCACGGTGCATGTGTTTGCGTTAGCAGGTAAACGCATCACGGCCTTAACCCAGGGTGAGGCAGGCAATAGCCTGCTTGGGGTGGCGGATCGTAGCGAGGTCTTTCGCCTGAATACACGCCCGGCCTCGCTGGTATGGGCGAGATTGAGTCCGGTATCGCAAGCGGAACTCCCTTCGTCAATTACGCTCTCGCGGTTCGTACGCGACCTGCACTATGGACGCGGTCTGTTCACCGCGCCACTGTCCATGCTGTGGAGCGACCTCGCGGCCATTGCCTTGTTGGTGTTGCCGTTAACGGGCCTGTTATTTTTTTATCTGCCACGGCGTTGGCGTCGCAAAAAACAACAGGGTGCCGAGGTCGATCATCGACACAAGCGTATTAGTATCCGTTGGTTGTTCCGCCTGCACGCGCCGCTGTTTGGGGTACTGGCGTGTATCCCATTGCTATATCTCGCCATAACAGGAATCATCCTGGACCACAGTGATGGTTTCGCCAACTGGCTCAAGTCCACAAACGTAACGCGCAGCTGGCAGACCCCTGTTTATACTCTCAACAGTTGGCAGGATGAGATCAGTAGTATCGTCGGTTATATCGCCGAGCCGGGCAAGTTCAGTCTCGGTACACGCCTGGGCCTCTATACCACGACCGATAATGGTCAGCATTGGCAGCGCGAACACTTGCCAAGTGGTGATGCCTGGTATATCTGGAGCCTGCGCCGCAGTGGTGATCAGATTTTTCTCGGTGGCATGGGTGGACCTAATTTATTGAAAGAGGGGCAAGGTAGTTGGCAGGTCGCCAAGGGCACCGGACACATGCCAACGGACATGGTGCGCCTGTCCGAACACGACTGGTGGGTGAAGGGACATCACGGCATAAAACTCGGATCCCTCACACAGGGTTTTCACGACGAGGCCATCGTGCTGCCACGATTGGGCTTCGCGCCCTGGTTCTATGTCCTGGATGGCCTGCACAGTGGCCTGATCTTTCATGAGCAGTGGAAGTGGTTGAATGACCTGTTTGCGCTGGCGGCGATATTTCTTGTGATCACCGGGTTGCTGCGCTGGTGGCGCAAGAAGTGGATTTAACTTACCGCACGGTATGGGCGTATCAACATGCCGCCGTGCAGCGTTTTTACCGTGCCCTTACACTGGCGCTGCTGATCCACATCCTGGCCGCGATCATGTGGTTGCATCAGGCACAGACAGAGGCCGCACACGTCCCCGACTGGATAAATATTAAACTGGTGGCGGCCATAGATAGTCCTGCCCGTATGACAAGTCCCGGTCCTCCACCAGTCACAGAGATAAAACCCCTGGCGCCGGATACATCCACACGACAGTCAGTCATACCAAGCAAAACAGCCAGGCCATTGCAACAAGCCTCTGTGGCACAGGACGCCATTCATACCGCACACCCGGCTGAGCTCCTGGATAACCCACGCCCACTCTATCCTCGGTCGGCGCGTCAGCGTGGTATGCAGGGCGTGGTGTTAGTGCGTGTCATGATTGATGCGCGTGGAAGGGCGACACATACTGAGGTCGTCAGCAGTTCCGGTTTTACCACACTCGACCGTGCCGCGGTGCAGAGCATTGCAGGCTGGCACTTTCGCCCCGCCCGGCGTGGTGATGAGCCAGTCGAATCCTCGCTGGAGATCCCGGTGCGCTTTATCCTGCAAGACGCCGAGTAATCCACCTCTGTGCGTCAGATTTGACGCGATATCCTTCACATTGATGTGACCAACATAACGCGGTTATCATGCCGCGCTCGACCTTGGCGTAAATAAATTTGCCATGATGCATACATCCGATAACGAATCCCACACGCCTTGCAAGGAATCCCATGACCACGACTGACGACAAAGATTTGAATCAACGCCACGCCGAGCGTATGCAGCGCAAAAAAGAGATCGTGGACGAGAAGATCGCGCAGGCGCAGCAGGATAAGGGCGTGTTGCTCATCACCACCGGCAATGGCAAGGGCAAGAGTTCATCTGGCTTTGGCATGGTGGCGCGTGCACTAGGGCATGGCATGAAGGTAGGCATCGTACAGTTTATCAAGGGTCAGTTCAGTACCGGTGAGGAGGCCTTCTTCCGTCGATTGCCTGAGCAGGTCGACTATCACGTCATGGGTGAGGGTTTCACCTGGGAGACACAGGACCGCGAGCGTGATGTGGCCAGCGCCAAGTCCGCCTGGGCCGAGGCAAAACGCATGCTGACGGATGCGAGTTATCAATTGATCCTGCTGGATGAACTGAATATCGTGTTGAAGTATCACTATCTCGACCTGGAACAGGTCATGGCCGACCTGCAACAACGCCCGCC
>JAHEDA010000048.1 GCA_024641445.1 Gammaproteobacteria bacterium | reverse complement strand
TGATGATGCTGATCCCACTTGCCCTGGCCAGGGGCTGTATCATCATGACACACTCATCCAGAAGCTCACCCAGGCCAACCGTCTCCAGAGAGAGTTGCATACGCCCGGACTCAATCCGCGCAAGATCCAGTATCTCATTGATAAGTTCAAGCAGATGCTTGCCTGCCTTCTGAATCTCATCGACGGAGTCGAGTTGTTCAGGTATAAGTGGGTGATCCACGTCCATTTCCAGTACTTGACTAAACCCAAGGATCGCGTTCATGGGCGTGCGCAGTTCATGACTCATACGCGAGAGGAATTCGGACTTGGCCTGATTGGCCTGCTCGGCCTCATCTCTGGCACGACTCAGGTCGCGGGTGCGTTTAGCGACACGCTGTTCCAATTCAGTATTGAGCTTGTCGAGTTCATCCACCGTCTTTTGCAAGTCATGGTGAGCTTGATTGCGTTCGCTTACCATGTCGGAGAAGCTTTGATAGAGGTCGCGGATATCCGGGTCGCTGGAGGTATGTGTCGTGACGGCCGCTAACTTGCCGTGGCCAAACTCTCTAACCATTTGAGTCAGTGTGCTAAGTGGGCTGGCCAGTCGATTGCCGATGATGAATGCTGCCGAAACACCAATTACCGAAAAGATACTGAGAATCAGGATGATCTCCCAGCGCTGCTCGGCGAGCATGGTCTCATAGGGTCCCTGATCGAGACCCACGTGAATATGCGCGGGCAGGTTATCCACCATATGATAGACAATGTCATAGACCCGATGACCATCGACCATCAGCATTACTGGTTTGTTCTGGGTATTTTCACAGTGATCGTGATGATGGTTGGATATCGCCTCCGGCATATCCTTCTCAAAGGTCGATGCGATGATCTCGTTGTTGAAGCCGACCACCATGAGATAACTGATATTGTCATTATCCCGAGTGATGCGCCGAAAGGTATCACCGATGTTCCGTGTATTGCCCTCAATGGTGTCGGTGATGATGGCCTTGCCAATGGCGCGTGCCAGGGTCTTACCCCAAATTAGTTGGTCGCGCGCGACGATGCTGTTGACGTTATAGTTCGCCAGCGTCGCGATCACCGCACCGGTAACGAGTACGATGCTGATGATGATCAAGCCGATGCGTGAGCGGAGGGTCAAGTGTCGTGTCTCTGGGTGATGGGCGTTGTCTTACGGTAGCGGGTCCTTGAACCCGAGCTTGTGTGCGGTTGACTCCATCCGGCGTATATCATCGTAATTCGTATCATCCGGGGGGGCGAAGCGTTGCAATAAGGCCTTGGCCAGGATCGCCTTGCCTGCTGGGTCTTTGTCCATACCGGTAAGTATCTGGGTCAGGCGCTGACGCAGCCCCTGCTCGGCCCCTTTGTTGATGACTACGGGTGGGATTCCCGCACCGCCAGGAAACAAGGCCTCAATCACGCGGACGTTGGTGGCATCGGGGTCACCGATGGAACGGTCATAGTCGAGGACGAGGGAGTCCACCGAGCTGGCATCGACCACGCCCCTGGAGACCATGCGGATCGACTCTTCGTGGCTCCCCGATACCTCTACCCGGGAGAAGTAGTCCTTCCAGCTCTTGGCACCGAGCTGTACCAGTTTGTAGCGCGGCATATTGTAACCGGAGTTACTGGTCTGCTCGTTATAAACATAACTCTTACCCTTGAGCTGGGCCCAGTTCGAGTAGGGGGAGTCCTTGCGCACAATAGTATATGAGTAATATTTCCCGGGTATGAGTTCTGCGTTCGAGGTGTCGGCAAAGCCTTTAATCGAGTTGGTGGAGGCGACCGGGATGGCGACAAGGGAAAAGTTTGCGGAGTTTTGCACATAGGGCAGGCCACAGATAAAACCTACCTGAATGATGCCACGCTGTAACAGCGTGGTGGACTCTTTATAGTTGATGCCCGAGATGATCTTGACCTCACGACCGAGGCGCTGTTGGATGTAAGCGGCGATCTCACGATAGACGTCAAGCCCCTTGTTGGAGACGAAGGCGGCGGTAATCACGATGCGTAGGTCGACTGGTGCGGCGAGGGTAACAGTACTGGATAACAGGAGTAAGGTGATGACCCATGTCTGAAGGAATCGGTAGATCATGTGGTTCGGGCTCCTTGTCCTTCATAACTATCGGCTTGAACCGACGTCGACTGAATACCGAGAATAGATGAAACTGGCCATAGTTGCTACAACATGGGGGGTGGAAGAGGGCTACCGCGATGAACCTAGGGTTCGAGTTGCAAGGCCTCCATTTCTTCGCTGACGGCTAGCCACTCTTCTTCGACCTGTGCAAGGGTTTGGGTAACAGAATTCTGTTGGGCGAGGAGGTCTTTGAGGGTCTGCCGGTGTTTATCGTCATAGAGGTCCGGATCGGCGAGGCGGGTTTGGAGGGTATCTTTTTCCAGACCGAGTTTATCAATCTGTTTTTCCAGGGTCTTGAGCTTGTTACTCAAGGGTTGCAGCCGTTTTCGTCTCTCGGCGGCATCCTGGCGTTGTTGTTTTTTAGTGGGCGTGTTGTTGTTCTGGGCCGTTGAGGTCTCACAATTTTCACTCAGAGAGTCCCGCACCCATTGACGGTAGTCCTCCAGGTCGCCATCAAAGGGAATTACCTTGCCTGAATCGACTAATAGCAGGGTGTCGGTAACCGTACGCAAGAGGTGTCGATCATGGGAGACGATAATCATGGCACCGACATAGTCCTGCAAGGCGACACTGAGGGCGTAACGCATCTCCAGGTCGAGGTGGTTGGTCGGTTCGTCGAGTAGTAACAGATTCGGTCTTTGATAGACCAGGATGGCCAGTACCAGGCGCGCCTTCTCGCCTCCCGACATCGGGGCCACTGGCGCGGTGGCGAAGTCTCCGGCAAAGGCAAAGCCACCGAGGAAATTACGCAACTCTTGTTCGGTCGCGCGAGGGTCGAGGCGTTGCAGGTGTAAGAGTGGACTGGCCTGGCCATCCAATTGTTCAAGTTGATGCTGGGCGAAATAGCCGATCTTTAAGTCCTTGGCCTCTACCCGCTCACCACCTTGTAAAGAAAGTTCACCGGCCAGTAATTTAATCAATGTCGATTTACCCGCGCCGTTATGGCCGAGCAGACCAATGCGATCGCCCGCGCAAATTACCATACCGACATTGCTTAGCAGGCGCCGTTCAGCGTAACCCGCCGCGACCTGTTCCAGTTTCAATAAGGTGTCGGGCATCTTATCGGGTTGTTTGAAGGTGAAATCAAATGGTGAATCGACGTGCGCCTGGGCGATCAGCTCCAATCGTTCAAGCGCCTTGATTCGGCTCTGGGCCTGCCGCGCCTTGGTGGCCTTGGCCTTGAAGCGGCTGATGAAGGATTGCATGTGTGCAATCTCACGCTGTTGGCGGGCAAAGGCGGCCTGCTGATTGGCGAGTTTTTCGGCTCGGCGTATCTCAAAGGCGGAATAGTTGCCGGTGTAGAGCGTCAACTCGGCTTGATCAATATGGCCAATCTGTGTGGCAATCTTGTCGAGGAAGTCGCGGTCGTGCGAGATCAGTAACAGGGTACCTGCATAACTGCGCAGCCAGTCCTCCAGCCAGATTACCGCCTCCAGGTCGAGGTGGTTGGTCGGTTCATCGAGCAGTAAGAGGTCGGAGCGACACATCAGTGCCTGCGCCAGATTCAGGCGCATGCGCCAACCACCCGAGAAACTACGCACTGGCTGGGTCTCCTGTGCGGTGGTAAAGCCGAGTCCATGCATTAGTACCGAGGCGCGGCTGCGGGCGCGATAGCCATCAATACTCTCCATTTGCATGTAGAGTGTGGCGAGTCGTTCACCCGCATTGTCTTGTTCCGCGCGGGCGATGTCGCGCTCCAGTGCGCGCATCTCGATGTCACCATCCATGACATAGTCGATGGCCGAGGTGTCTACGGCGGGTGTCTCCTGCGCAACGCTGGCGATAATCGTCCTGGGGGGTAAGGAAAACTCACCGGCATCGGCCTGGAGTTCATTGCGTATCAGGGCAAACAGACTCGACTTACCCGTGCCGTTGGCACCGGTGATGCCAACCTTCTGGCCCTGATGGATTGTGCAATTGACATTGTGCAAGAGTTCGCGAGTGCCGCGACGTAGAGACAGGTTTTTGAAGTTCAGCATGCATGCATTATATCAGTATTCGTTCTCACCCCGAGACCGGGAAGTCAAGCTGGTCCCGGTGAGAGCTTATTTGAGCAGGGGGTGGTCTTTGGGGAGTTGCTTGGCGTACCAGAGGGCGAGCTTGTGGCGCATGGACTGTTGCGAGACCTGGTCTTCAGGCATGGGCTGGATTAGCTTGTCATGCACGAACAGGCGGTAGAGATAGAGTATCTTTTCGCTTTGTGAGTCGGTCGGCTCAAAGACGGCGGCACCGCGGTCCTCTGCATATTTTACCCCGGCGCTAATCGCGGCCTTGATTAGTTCTGCTTCATGTTTGAGTTTCTTCATCGCGCAATACCCTCCGTCGATGTCCATAGTTTCCGATAACGCAGATTTTTACAAGCGAAGCGTGTAGGTGGGTTGGCCATCGACCTGGGCTGCTATTGATTGATGGTAAACCTGTAGGGAAGGTGTGCCAGTTGAGTTTGGGGTGGTGGACGTTTATTCTTTTAATATATGGGTGGGTGGAAGCTATCGGGGGAGAGGCGTCAGGTGATAACCAGGGAGGCGCGATGCGTGGCAAGTTAATCGTTTTTTATTCACTATGGGTAACCTTGGGTACGTGCATGCCCCCGGCCTTCGCCGCACAAGATACCTATTGCAAGGCCCTGAATGAGATGGCTACCAAGGTCGCGGTTGAGATGCGCCGTGGCGCACCGCTTGAGGCCGCCGTGAGTTGGGCGGAGTCTGCCGACCGTGAGATTGATAACTATATCGATAATGTCGATGCGGTGGTCCGGCCCCTGGTCTATTACGTCTATCGCTACAAGAGCAGTAGCTACACCTCCCCCAATGAGATCGGCAAACTGGTTTACACCCAGTGTCAGCGTGGTGTGTATGGGCAGATGCGGTCACGCAGCGCAAACACAGACGGACAGAGTTGGTCGCCCGAGCCCGGTGCCGAGGGGAGTTACAGTTTAGGGACTGGCTGGCCGATCGCAGAGGGACTCGTCGTCACCAATAACCACGTGATCGATGGCAAGCATGACATCACCCTTCTCACTGCCAATGGTACACGTCTCACGGCCACCATCCTTAGTGTTGACCCTGAAAATGATCTTGCCCTGCTGCGACCACAGGACCCCAGGCAATTACCCACGGCTCTACCCGTGACAGAGACCGTGGCGCCGCTTGGCGCACAGGTCTTTACCATTGGTTTTCCTCACCCGGATATCATGGGGAGTGCACCAAAGCTCACCACGGGGGTGATCAACGCACTGAGCGGTCTGCATGACGATAAGCGCACTTATCAGATTTCGGTTGCCGTGCAGAGTGGTAACAGCGGTGGGCCATTGGTGAATATGAAGGGTGAGGTCGTTGGTGTCGTGACCTCCAAGCTCAGTGCGGTGCAGGTCTTTCGCTGGACCGGTGACCTGCCACAGAATGTAAACTATGCGCTCAAGACTCAGGCCCTGGTGGCGATGATCCGACGCACCAATCTTGATATGGTAAATGAGGAATCTCGCGTTGGGCGTGCGAGTTTGGAGGACCTGGCGCGGAGGGTGACCGCCTCGGTTATCCTCATCGTCGCAAAGTAAGGTGATGAACAATCGAGTGCCATTGTGATAGCGTGGCAACACAATTTCTATAATCAATTCACCCATCTGTCGAGTGCTATAATCATCGGCGCGTAGGTGAATAATTTATCTGACGTGTTAGAGATACGACATCAAGATTACAAGGCCATGCGGCGTGTCCAAGATTAGCGAGACAGATTACAGAAAACCGCAACGTCAGAGTTTCCCTGACGATGAGCTTCGCTATAATTGGTTGCCGATACTATTCGATGCCTACACCTTGATTGATGAGGGTGTAAGCGAGGGGATCCGGCGTGAAGAGCGGCAGGGGCGTGAGTTGGCCTGTCGTAAGAATTGCTCCAGTTGTTGTAGCACGCATCAGGATATTCCGGTGTACCCATTAGAGCTGATGGGGATGAGCTGGTATGTGATAGAGAAACTGCAATCCCCCCTGCGCGAACAATTGATGCAACAATTACAGCGACTCGATATGCTGGACAGTTGCCCATTCTTGCTATCCGGTGCGTGCAGTATTCACCCCCTGCGGCCGATGGCTTGTCGTCAGTTTAATGTCCTTGGTAAACCCTGTGCTGAGGGAGAAGACGCCTTCCACACCCGCCGTGGTGATGTGATGGACCCGATCCCACGTTACCGTGACGAGGCCTTTGATATCATGCTGCCCTTTTACGGAGTGCGCGATAAGGCTGCGCGACGACAGGCGATCAAGCGGGGCGCATTGCATGCCCTCGCTCGCGCCATGCGCGACTGTACCTGGGGCAGTCTGCCCGCGAAGATGCGGGCCTTTGATGACCTCTCGAAGTAATACCCACGAATACCCTCGCCAGATCTGCTGAGGCGCATCAAGCCTGCTGCGTGAAAATGGATTACTGAAGTCCAGATAATCCCGTATTCATGAGTACTTAAATACCTCAAAAGTACCAAATACATGCCGATAATAGGGATATAGCCTGGAGGCTGCGTGTATTGTCCCAGATCAACCCGAACCACACGCTAATCTGCGCCCACTATTCCCTGTATAGCCGCCTGGATGACTGAGGTCTTGTCATGAGTTCCCTTGAGCAAGAAAGACTATTAGAGATTAAACAGATATTGAGGGTCATTATCAATTGGGCCGCCGTGCCACTGTTTCTCATCTTTTGGTTTTTAGACCTGATTTATGTCCCGCAGTTAAGGTGGGAATTTCTTGGCCTACGGGTTTTGATTATTCCAATGGCGTTGCTGGCGCATTGGTGGCTAAGGCGCGCCAACACATTCCGTGCTGCAGAGCGAGTGGGTCTTTTGGTGGTCTTTGTATGTGCCTCGATATTGAATGTCATGATCTTGAGGATTGGCGAAGGCGCTTTATATGGCATTAATCTGCACCTGGTGGCGATAGGGGGACTAAGTTTTATTCCATGGAGAGCCAGATATTTTTTTGTCGTGGTTATAATGATATATGGCCCGTATCTCGCGCGTGAGTTGTATCTCAACGATCAGCCAGGGGGTCTGCAGCAGTTGAGTGTCAATATTTTTTTTATCCTTGGCGTGATACTGATTACCTGGGTTATCAAGACATTCCGCGAAAGGCTGCATGAACGTGAGATTGCAATTCGCATTGAGCTTGAGAACGAGATACAAAAACGAAAACAGACTGAGCAGGACCTTGTTCTTGCACGGGACCAGGCCCTTGAGGCAACTCGTGCCAAGGAGAGCTTTCTGGCCAACATGAGCCACGAGATTCGTACACCCCTGACCGCGATTATTGGCTTTGCCGATACCGCAGTTGATCAAGATCAAACAACCGAACAACGCCTGAGCGCCTTGAAAATTATACGGCGTAGTGGCGATCACCTCCTGAGTCTGATTAACGATATTCTGGACCTGTCCAAGGTTGAGGCCGGTGAACTCCAGATCGAGACAATACCGGCGAATCCGCTACAGCTGGTGGCCGAGGTGGAATCTATTATTATCGGTCAGGCCAAAAGAAAGGGGCTCGACTTTGGTATTGATTATGAGTTTCCCTTGCCTGGCGTGATACAGAGTGACCCGGTGCGGATTAAACAAATACTGTTGAATCTCTGTAGCAATGCCATCAAGTTTACTGATACGGGTTCGGTGCGGATTGCCGTGCGCTATGACGTGATTAGTCACAAGCTGTTATTTCTGATCAAGGATACCGGCATAGGTATGACCAGCGAGCAACTTGGCATGATCTTCAAACCCTTCAAACAGGCCGATAGCAGTACGGCGCGTCGTTTTGGCGGTACCGGGCTGGGCCTGTCTCTCTCAAAACATCTGGCGGAAAAATTGGGGGGGCAGCTAACGGTCAGGAGTGAAAAAGGCAAAGGCTCGATATTTGAGTTCTGCCTGAATCTTGGCCCTGCTGTGGACGCTAAATTGATTACCAATATTGAGCAGGTCTCATTCGAACCAGACTCACCGGAGAATAGTGGTGATGCGATGTTGCTTGCTGGCCGGATTCTCCTGGCGGAAGACAATAAAACCAATCAACAACTCATTAAGATGTATTTGGAGAGGATGGGGGCGAGTGTAAGCTGTGCCGATAATGGTGCGATTGCTGTCAATCTGGCCATGCAAAATTCCTACGATTTAATTTATATGGATATGCAAATGCCAGTGATGTCTGGACTTGATGCAGTGCGGGAATTGCGGGCCAAAGCATACTCCAGGCCGGTCGTCATGCTTACGGCGAATGCCACGTATGAGGATAAGAGTGAGTGTCTACGGGTTGGGGCGGATGACTTTGTCACCAAACCTATCGTCAGGCAACGACTCTATGAGGTCACGGCGCGATATTTGAGACCAGCAGAGAAGGGTGTTGGAACCAGAATCTATTCCACATTGCTGGAGTCTGAGCCCGAAATGGTGGAGCTTCTGGAAGGATTTATTGTGTCCTTGAAGGCAATGTATGGCGAAATAATCGGCTCGTATCAGCAGGGTGATACGAAGAGATTTCGGCAGTTAATTCACGACCTGAAGGGGACGGCCGGTGGGTATGGTTACCCTCAGCTGACGCAATTGGCGTCGGAAATCGAGGTCCAGAACAGGGGCGACGATGCCGGTTCGATCCCCCCGCTGCTGGATAAGTTAAACGTGTTGTGTGAGTCTATATACGCAGGCTTCCAGGACGGCGCTAAACCTGGCTGAGATTGGCCTGTGACTGTCGTGCCCCTGTTTGGCGGCAGTAATCGCCCAGCAGCTCTCGTGCAATCTGTTTGAGGGCACTATGCAGATTTCCGGCGATGGTCATGAGGTCGAGCTGTAGTGCACCGAGGTGTATATCTTCTGCACGGTTGAGATCGGGTTGGATGCTATAGGTGATGCCCATGGTATTGGCCATGTCCGTGAGGACGATGTGCCAGGCATTTGTTAGCATGTGGGCCTGATACAGACGCGAGAGGTGAATCAGCATCAATTTTGGGTACACCTGTGATTCCGTATGAAAACACACCTGTGGGAGTTTCCAGAGGCGGCTCTCGTAATCCAGGTGCCCCTCGCAGGACCAGCAGGTTTGAATCAAACGAGTGGCCATGATCTCAAACACCAGTGGCACAACCTTGTCCTCGATCGGATATTTTTCCGGTTCAATCGAGAGGGCCTGCGCCGCGCGGTCACAGGTCGGCGAGCAGTGTACGGGGATATGCTGGTTACAACCTGGACAGGGTGCAACCTCTTCAGGTTCAGGCTGGTTTATAAATACCTCTAACTGCCGCTGTATCGATGGGTCGCAAGCGGGGCCGTTGGGGCTGGGGATATACATATTTTTCCTCCCTGATAGGTTCCCTAATTCAGAACCCTGATAACTATCCGATACTCTTCCAAGTAGCGAATCCGGCTACTACATCTAGGCATATCGGACATTCCACGTGGAGATTTAGGGGAAATAATGGAATTCAGTGCTCACTTCAATACCCAATGGTCCAATTTGCTGTGGCGTCAGCCATTACGCCCCTTATTGGGGCACTATCAGGGAATAGACTACCGCGCCCACATTGCCCTGCCCGACTACGGCGAACGGTTGTTGCAGCACTATGCGGATATCCTGCATGGTGATCTTGCGGCTTACTCACAGCGGGTCGACATCCCCTTTTTGTATCAGCACTATGGTGTGATTATCGAATTCGAGAAGCCCGCACTGGTGACGCTCCACGACACATCGATGCAGTTGGAGTCTGGTCTGCGCCAGATCATGCAGCGCCTTGGCCCGATCATTTTCAAGAATGCCTACCTGGATACACACCTCCGTAGTCAGGGGCACCGCAATCGATTTCCACACCTCAACTTTCATATCGATCGCAGCATCAATCAGCCGACCCAATATTCCATGTATACGCGCGACCCCTTTGATGACGAACAACGCTATCCACGCACCGCCTCCACCCTGTTTATCCCCTCGTTGGTGGGTAATCTTCAGGCCGTGCGGGAGGGACAGCCAGGCGCTACCTCTATGAAGGGGGGGCAAAACACCTACACGCTATTTACGCGTGAGGACATGTCCGGGTTATTGGGGAATATCATTCTGCAACACGCCTGGAGTGAACCCGTGGGCATTGGTGAGGTCTCAATGCTGGATAATCGCACCACCCTGCACTGTAGTTATTACCGGGACCCATCGGTACCTGGCTATAAGATTGGTGTGCGCTATCTGGCCTGAAGGGTGACCGGGAAATACCACTAACACAGAGTACGAGGGATAAGAAATGGCACATACTGACTTTGACGGTAGCTGCCTCTGCGGGGCCGTGCAGTACAGCATCACGGGTGATGTGAAACGATTTTATCACTGCCACTGTAGCCGTTGCCGTAAGGCCACTGGTACAGGCCACGCCACCAATCTGATGGTTAAACCCGAGACCTTGGTATGGCGAGTGGGGGAGGAGCAGATCGGCACATACAAGGTCCCTGAGGCCGAACGCTTTTTCACAAGGTTTTGTAAGGTGTGTGGTAGCCCCTTGCCCCGTCATGTCCCTGAGATCGGGATGGTGGTGATCCCCGCCGGGTCGCTGGATAACGAACTCTTAATCACCCCGCAGGCCCGTATCTTTTATGAATCACGCACAGAGTGGTCATGCGGCGGCGATGGCCTCCCGATATTTGCCGAGTATCCACCCGCTATCTAGTCGGGGGTTAGTCCTTACTCTCATGCCTGATACGGCCACGAGTAAGGTGTCGGCCTTTCCCGAGTAATTTACTCATAATTTCTCTTATTGCCGCATTAGAACTCTGAAATACCCAATAACCGACTTAAAAAGTAAACTTCCTCGGCAAATTGAGTGGTCGTAGGTTAGGCCTTATTTTTAACGTTGAGGCTGTAGAAAAACCTAAAAAATGGCGTAACACTTTGATAAAATCGCGACAGTTCACAGGGAGGTCAGCCGCAATGCCAAAGTTTATCCCTTACGATCCCAATCAGGACAAGATGGTGGTGATCAATTACGCCGATCAGCTACAGGCAGGGACGTTTGAATTCGCCATCAATCACATTATCGATCACAAGCTGGATTTAACCATCTTTTACCCCCGTTATCAGAATGACGAGGGTGGTCGCCCGGCCTATGATCCGGCCATTCTTTTAAAAATTATTCTGTTCGCCTACTCCAAGGGCATTACGTCCAGCCGCGAGATCCAATGGTGTTGCGAGACCAACGTCATTTTCAAGGCACTGTCGTGTGATACGGTGCCGCACTTCACCACGCTGGCGAGTTTCGTCAGTGGTCGATCCGATGAAATTGAAGCCCTGTTTGAACAAGTGCTGTTAATCTGTGATGCACAAGGCTTACTCGGTAAGGAACTGTTTGCCCTGGACGGTTGCAAGATGTCGAGCAATGCCGCCAAAGAGTGGTCGGGGACATTTAAAGAGCTTGAGCAAAAACGTGACAAGATCCAGCGCCAGATCCGCTATTACCTTAGTGAGCATAAATCGCTCGACCGCACTGACTCCCGCGAAGATGAACGGCGGCAACGGACAGAACACGCCATTGAAACCTTAAACAAAGCCCACGATAAGATTGACCACTTCCTAAAAACCGCCAGCCCAAGGATGGGCAAAGGCCGCCAGAACAAGGAAGTAAAAAGTAACATCACCGATAACGAAAGTGCCAAGATGACGACCAGCAAGGGCACGATTCAAGGCTATAACGGCATTGCCACCGTGGATAAAAAACATCAGATCATTGTCGATGCACAGGCCTTTGGTGAAGGCCAGGAACATCATACCCTGCAACCTGTCTTAAAGAGTGTGCGCGAACGTTTCAAACGACTAGGTATTGAAACACACGACCCGATCATTACCGCCGACACCGGTTATGCCAATGAAGCCAACATGCAGTACCTGCATGATAATAATATCAATGGTTATATCCCGGACAATAAGTTTCGTAGTCGTGATCCAAAGTTTAGAGATCAAAAAGAGAATCACAGCACACGACGCCCGATTACCGGCAACAAGAAAGCAACGACCCGTGTCATCCCCGCCACGGAATTCGATTTTGACCCCATCACGTTAACCTGCCACTGTCCGACAGGCGAGCTGATGAGTTTTCGACACAAAAGCGTCGATCAACATGGCCACCTCAAAGTCTTTTTTGAAGGTCGCTTACTGCAATGTCGACACTGTGGTCTGAACTCGCGCTGCATGAGCAATCCAGCGTCGGCGAGTCATCGAAAAGGCAATGGCCGACAGGTCTCCTTTATTATTGAGAAGTCAACGCGCGCCGAAAATTATACCGACTGGATGAAGCGACGCGTTGATAGTCCTGAGGGTAAGCACATCTACAGCCACCGCATGTCCGTCGTGGAACCCGTGTTTGGCAATATTGGCACCAATAAAGGCCTGAATCGATTTAGCCTGCGCGGCAAAAGAAAGGTCCAGGGACAATGGCAGTTATATTGTTTGATACATAATCTGGAGAAGCTCAAGAATTACGGTGAATTAGCCCGATAAAGGAACATCCTATACGCCGGGCCTGCTTGAAAAAGCAAATTGATAAGCGCAAAGTCGGTAAATCTTAAATTTAAGAATAGGACTGTAGAATACC
>JAHEDA010000306.1 GCA_024641445.1 Gammaproteobacteria bacterium | reverse complement strand
GCACCTGACCAACGTTCATACGCGAGGGTACGCCGAGAGGATTCAGTACGATATCGACCGGCGTGCCATCTGCCATGTGCGGCATGTCCTCGACCGGCACGATCATGGAGACCACACCCTTGTTACCGTGACGACCCGCCATCTTGTCACCTGGCTGAATACGACGCTTCACGGCGAGGTGTACCTTGACCATCTTCAAGACGCCTGGTGCCAGGTCATCACCGGTAGTGAGCTTGGCCCTCTTCTCTTCGTAACGCTGATCGAAATCCTTACGGATCTGCTTGATTTGCTCCGCCATCGCCTCGAGCTGGGCATTGGCCTCGTCATTACGCAAGCTGATCTCAAACCACTTCTCGCGCTCCACCTCTTCGAGGTAGGCCTTGGTGATCTTGGCATCTTTCTTCAGCTTATTGGGTCCACCATCGGCAACCTTACCCAGCAACATCTGCTCAACGCGGCTGTATGCATCGTCTTCCATGATGCGGCGCTGATCGGTGAAGTCTTTCTTGATGCGCGCCAACTCGGATTCTTCAATCGCCTTGGCGCGAGGGTCTTTCTCCAGACCGTCACGGGTAAACACCTGCACATCAATGACAGTACCGACCATACCAGAGGGTACACGCAGCGAGGTGTCCTTCACGTCGGAGGCCTTCTCGCCAAAGATTGCGCGCAGCAGCTTCTCTTCCGGTGTCAGTTGAGTTTCACCCTTGGGTGTTACCTTACCTACCAGGATGTCACCCGGCTTGACCTCGGCGCCGATGTAAACGATACCGGCCTCATCTAACTTAGCGAGCGCGGATTCACTGACATTGGGGATATCGCCAGTGATTTCCTCGGCACCCAATTTGGTGTCACGCGCCACGCAGTTCAGTTCTTCGATATGAATGGTGGTGTAACGGTCTTCCTGCACCACTCGCTCGGACAACAATATGGAGTCTTCGAAGTTGTAACCATTCCAGGGCATGAAGGCGACCAACATATTCTGGCCGAGCGCTAGCTCACCCATGTCGGTACTTGGGCCGTCAGCCAGGACATCCCCGCGTGCAATCTGGTCACCCGGATTGACCAGTGGACGCTGGTTGATGCAGGTGTTTTGATTGGAGCGCGTGTACTTGGTCAGGTTGTAAATATCCACACCCGACTCACCCGCAATGGTCTCGTCATCATTCACACGTACAACGATACGGGCAGCATCAACTGAGTCGACTAGGCCACCACGCTTGGCCACCACGGTCACACCGGAGTCGATGGCCACGGCGCGTTCCATGCCTGTACCTACCAGAGGCTTGTCGGCCTTCAGCGTCGGCACGGCCTGACGCTGCATGTTGGAACCCATCAAGGCACGGTTGGCGTCATCGTGTTCCAGGAACGGTATCAACGAAGCCGCCACCGACACGATCTGCTTGGGCGACACGTCCATGTACTGCACCTTGTCAGGTGTAGACATGGTGAACTCATTCTGGTGACGACACGGTACCAACTCATCGGTCAGCTTGCCCTTGTTATCGAGCGTCGCATTGGCCTGAGCGATGACGTACTCGCTCTCGTCAATGGCAGACAGGTAATCGATCTGATCGGTTACCTTGCTGTTCTCGACCTTGCGATAAGGAGTCTCAAGAAATCCGTACGGATTGGTCCGGGCATAGACGGCCAGTGAATTGATCAGGCCGATATTCGGGCCTTCAGGCGTTTCGATAGGACAGACACGACCATAATGTGTCGGGTGTACGTCACGGACCTCGAAGCCGGCACGCTCACGCGTCAGGCCACCTGGGCCAAGGGCCGAGATACGACGCTTGTGAGTCACTTCGGACAGCGGGTTGTTCTGGTCCATAAACTGGGACAACTGGCTGGAACCAAAGAACTCTTTCACTGCGGCTGAAACTGGCTTAGCGTTGATGAGTTCCTGTGGCATGAGATTTTCACTCTCGGCCAGACCCAGACGCTCCTTCACGGCGCGCTCAACACGCACCAGACCAACGCGGAACTGGTTCTCGGCCATTTCACCGACGGAACGAATACGGCGATTACCAAGGTGGTCGATATCATCGACGGTACCACGACCATTACGGATCTCTAACAGGACCTCCAGTGCATCCAGAATATCGGACTGGGTCTTATAGGTCTTGACGAGTTCTTTACTAAACTCATCGTTACGCTGGCTCATGTACATGCCGTCAAAGAGCACACCGCCACCCTCAATCTCCTTACGACCGACGCGACGATTGAACTTCATCCGGCCCACTGCGGACAGGTCGTAACGGTCTTCAGTGAAGAAGAGGTTGTGGAACAGATTTTCTGCTGCGTCCTTGGTCGGCGGCTCACCAGGGCGCATCATGCGATAGATCTCCACCTGCGCCTCTAACTGGGTGCGGGTGGGGTCCAGGTCTAGGGTCTTGGAGATATAAGCGCCGTGATCCAGATCGTTGGTGAAGATACACTGAAGTTTCTTCTGCCCAGCCTCTTTGATCTTGGTCAGCAGTTCCTCGGTGATCTCGCTGTTTGCGTTAGTGATGACCTCACCGGTCTCTTCACTCACCACATCATGCGCCAACACCTTACCGATGACATAGCGCTCGGGGACATCCAGGGTCTTGACCCCGGCCTTTTCCAATTCCTTGATGTGACGAGCCGTAACGCGACGACCCTCTTCCACTACGACGGTATTCTTGACCTTGATGTCGAACAGGGCGGTCTCACCGCGCAGGCGCTCGGGCACCAGCAGCATGGTGAAGCTGCCATCTTTATTGATATTGAAATCGATCTTCTCGAAGAAACGCTCCAGGATGTCCTGGGTCGAATAGCCGAGGGCGCGCAGCAAGATCGAGACCGGTAACTTGCGACGACGGTCGATACGCGCAAATACACAGTCTTTGGGGTCAAACTCGAAGTCGAGCCAGGAACCGCGATATGGAATTACACGGGCATTGAATAGCAACTTGCCCGAGGAATGGGTCTTGCCCTTGTCGTGGTCATAGAACACACCGGGTGAGCGATGCAACTGCGACACGATGACGCGCTCGGTACCGTTAATAACAAAGGTACCGTTATCCGTCATGAGCGGCATTTCGCCCATGTAGACTTCCTGTTCGCGCACATCCTTAACCGTTGGGGTCTTGGCCTCTTTATCATAGATGACCAGGCGGACCTTGACGCGCAGAGGTGCAGCGTAGGTCACGCCGCGCATCTGACACTCCTTCACATCGAAGGTAGGGATGCCGAGGCGATAGCTCACATACTCGAGTGCCGCATTGCCAGAGTAACTGGTAATGGGAAACACGGATTTGAACGCCGCATGCAGACCTTTATCTGCACGCTTTTCCGGGTCGGTGAATTCCTGAAGAAATTCGCGATAGGAATCGATCTGGGTAGCGAGGAGGTATGGCACCTCCAGGACGCT
>JAHEDA010000047.1 GCA_024641445.1 Gammaproteobacteria bacterium | reverse complement strand
TGCTGATACAGCATGGCAAGCCGCTCCCCCTCCAACGCCACGAGTTGCCGCTTGTTCAAATTCCGGAAGTGTTCCTGCGCCTGCCGCATCGCTATACCTGTGTTATACCCTGAGTACAATAGGACCAGAGGCGATCCCAGTCCAGCGGCAGAATATGAGTATCCTCTATCGGGTGTTCGATGTGGTATTCAGGCTGTGAGGTATCGCGCCAACACATCGATTCACGGATATTACCCGACGCATCTATCACGCTCACGACCCTCGGGCTATGCATTGCTGATGGTCGTACTTCTGCCACGATGGCAGTCTCACCAGTGGCGAGTACGACGCCGCTAGCGGGTGGATAGAAGCCCACTTCCTTGATTAGACACTCGCTCGCCTCGCTATCAAAGGCATGTCCACGTTCACGATACAGTGACTGTTGCACGGTACGAGGGCTCACCGGTCGGCGGAAGGCACACGGGGTTACTCGGGCAACGTAATACTCTGCCAGCCCAATCACCCGCGCCAACGGTGAGATAGCGCGTTCACGCAGGGCTCGTGGATAACCACTGCCATCGAGGTGTTCATGATGTTGTCGCACCGCATCTAACCAGTCATGATCGTTAACACCGTTTTGTTCAAGCAGATAGGCGCTGCTGGCGGGGTGATTCAACACAAATTCATTCTGCTGCCGCCCCAGTGGCACTGACTGACGCGAGAGGACATCCTGTTCTAACAGGAAACTCACCTGACAGGTCAGCGCGGCACAGATCAACTGCTGGTGTTGTTGCAGTGGCCACGCCAGGCGTTGCCCAATCCCCTCACACAATAGTGCGATACGCAGAGTTTGCAGTGCACCATAGTGCCAATCGAGTGGCCGATGCAGCATAAACATGGCCGCCAGGGGTTTGGACTGATAGTAGGCCTGTACCTGCTCGGCGAAGCCCTCCAGTTGCTTCACGGCCTCGGCCCGACGCTCCCGCAGGCTCAACACGCAGGTCTGTAATTGGTGGTAGAGCGAGGCAAAGCTGTCGGAAATCTCTGGCTCCATCTCCGCTGCCACGACCTTCTTCGGCTTGACCGGCTCACCCTCGGCGTCGGCCCGATATAGCTCTCGGCGCAATAGACGGTCGAGGGTCTTGGCCTGTTCGACCACCTCCCCCTCCCGCAGGATCAGCCGCCCCTTACCGTCATACACTGACCAGGGCAGTGGCCGACCGGGTACAATCTCGCCTTCTTTGACGGGGATGACCTGCATAGGTAAGGATTTTAGTTCTCGGACAATTGGGGTTATTATAAATGTCGACCATATCACATTTACCCTTTAGCCCCTCCCCAAGGGATATTCCCCATTCCAGCCACCAGACAGACGACGGGTAGCAAATAATGAGCAATCAAGGCCTTATCGATCGTGATTTGCAGGTGCTCTGGCACCCCTGCACCCAAATGAAAGACCATGAGTGGTTGCCCGTCATCCCCATCCGTCGCGGCCAGGGGGTCTGGCTGGAGGACTTTGAGGGTAACCGCTATATCGATGCCATCAGCTCCTGGTGGGTCAACCTATTCGGGCACAACAATCCGCGCATTAGCGGGGCCATCAAGGCACAACTCGACCAACTCGAGCATGTCATCCTTGCCGGCTTCAGTCATGAACCGGTGGTCCGACTCTCGGAAAGGCTGGTCGAGATCACCCCAACGGGGCTGACTCGTTGCTTCTATGCCGACAATGGCTCCAGTGCCATTGAGGTGGCGCTGAAGATGAGCTACCACTACTGGCGCAACTGCGGACAACACAACAAGACGCGCTTTATCAATCTCAGTGGTAGCTATCACGGTGAGACGCTCGGCGCCCTCGCGCTGGGTGATGTTAGCCTATACAAAGAGACTTACGCCCCGTTATTACTGACACCGATTACCGTCCCTTCACCCGACTGCTATCGACGCGAACCCGGGGTGGACTGTGCAAGTCATAGCCGTGAGATGTTTCGACACATGGAGGCAGCACTGGCCAAACATGCGCACGAAGCCTGTGCCGTGATCGTCGAGCCGCTGGTGCAGTGCGCCAGCGGCATGCGCATGTATGACCCCGTTTATCTATCGCTCCTGCGTGAGGCCTGCAACCGCCACGGTGTGCACCTGATCGCCGATGAGATCGCCGTCGGCTTCGGGCGCACCGGCAGCCTCTTCGCCTGTGAACAGGCAGACATCACACCTGATTTCATGTGCCTCTCCAAGGGCCTCACTGGCGGGTATCTGCCTCTCTCCGTCACCCTTACGCGCGAGGCGATCTATCAGGCCTTTTATGATGACTATGAAAAACTCACCGCCTTTCTGCACTCGCACAGTTACACCGGCAATCCCCTCGCCTGTAGTGCCGCCCTGGCGACGCTGGATATCTTTGCGACCGAGCCAGTGATCGAACACAATCAAAAACTCGCGGCCTACATGGCCACGGCCACCGCACACTTACACGATCACCCACACGTCGCCGAGGTACGCCAAACCGGCATGATCCTCGCCATCGAAATGGTCAAGGACAAGGCCAACCGCGAGGAATTTCCCTGGCAGGAGCGTCGCGGTCTGCGCGTTTACCAGCATGCACTGAGCCAAGGCGCCCTGTTGCGCCCACTCGGAAACGTTATCTATTTCATGCCACCATACGTAATTACAGAAGCGGAAATAGATCGACTCGGCGTGGTCGCCACTGAGGGTATCGATTTCGCTACGCGGTAGTAAGTTGCGGGTGGCTGGTAGCAGGTAGCGAGTTACAATATGTGAGTGGTATCCTGACTACCCACCACTAGCCACTCGTTAACTTCCCATGCGCATCCCCCGATTTTATACCCCACAGTCTCTGCGCGCAGGAGCCGACTGCCAACTTGATGATCGTAGCGCACACCACGCAGCACAGGTCTTGCGCATGAAGCTTGGTGCCCCACTCATTGTCTTCAATGGAGAAGGGGGTGAGTACACCGCCGTGATCTCCCGCGTTGAGAAACAATGCGTAGAGGTCTCCGTGCACGATTTTCACGATGTCTCACGCGAATCCCCGCTGGGGGTACAGTTGGCTATGGGCATCTCCAAGGGCGAACGGATGGATTATTCCATCCAGAAGGCAGTAGAGCTTGGCGTCACGCACCTGTCACCCCTCATGCTGGAACGCAGCGTGGTAAGACTGGATGACAAACGCGAGGCCAAGCGTCTGCAACACTGGCAAGGAATCATACTCAGTGCCTGCGAGCAGTGTGGGCGCAATACGATACCGACGCTCGACCCGGTCCAGGCTCTACAGGAATTTCTTCAGCAACCGAGTAATGCGACGCGCCTGGTCCTGACTCACAAGACCCATGAGGATTTGGGACAAGTTCTGCATGCACCGACGGAGTTGGCGCTACTAATCGGCCCCGAAGGTGGCTTGGCCGAGATGGAGGTCGAGCAGGCAATTAAGGCAGGCTTTCGCGGTGTAAGTCTGGGGCCACGCATCCTGCGCACCGAGACCGCCACGGTAGCGGCACTAACCGCCGTCCAGACACTGTGGGGGGATTTAGTGGCTAGTGGCTAGTGGCTAGTGGCTAGTGGCTAGTGGCTAGTGGCTAGTGGCTAGTGGCTAGTGGCTAGCAGATTCTACCTGGCTACTTGTTACTTGCTACTCATCACCGATGCAGACGCACCAGACGTTGTTCCAGATCATCCAGGTCCGGGATCAACATCACCTCATTGTTCAGACGCACCCGCGAGGCCACCGAGGCTACGACGGCCGCAGCATCGGGGTCAGGTGTTATTGCAAAGGCGGGGACAACCTGCAGACGTGGGATACCCTGAGTCAGGACACCAACGTAGGGGACACTGGCATTACCATTGAGCGTATTCAGGACGGCGATACGACTACCTGGTTTTGGCCTCACCACACCCTTACCCATCGCGGCCTCCAGTGAGATGACCGGGACCCGATGGTCGCGCCAGGTCATACGTCCCAGCAACCAATCCGGTGCATCGGTAACAGGTGTGGGCGCGGTGAATCCAATCACCTCGGCCACCGCCGCATTGGGCAGCACCATGGTCTCATTGAGCAATGGAATCAGGAGACAGTGGACGCTATTGAGGACACGATCGCCTGCCTGCTCCTCACTGGTTGTAAGGTCCGTCATATCAAATCGACTCCGCCATTAAGGGGGAAAAAAAATTGGTCAGTCGCTCAGCCAATTGTTCTGGGCTCCCGGTAAAACTACTCACGCCGGTGCGATGGACGCTCTCCGGCATACTGCTTATGACACAGGTCGTCGGTTCTTGTGTCCATATCATTCCACCCATCTGGTACAGTGACTGACAACCTACACGGCCATCGTCACACATTCCGCTGAAGATAATGGCCCCAGCATGGGCAAGGTAACGCTCGGCAATCGACTCTATCGACAGATCGATAGAGGGGTTATAGGTTGAGGACGTGGGCAGTGGTGTGAGCTCGATCGCACCAATGGGATTAATATGAAAACGTTTATCTGCTGGCACCACCACCACTTGACCATGGCGCAGTACATGGCCCTGCCTTGCAGTCATCACCTGCAAGGCGGTCTCCTTATCAAGCTGACGCGCCAGCAACTCGACAAAATTGGCACCAAGATGCTGCGCCAGTACAAAGGCCGCAGGAATATCAGCCGGTAACTTTCGCAAGAAACGTTTCACCGCATCGGGTCCACCGAGTGATGAACCCAATACCCATACCGAATGAGCTAATGGCCCACTCGACTGCTGTAATGTGGCTTTACGCATAAGTGGTTTGGTAAACGACTCTACGTCAATATCGCGACCCGTCAGGGTAGCGATCTTGCGCATGAGTTTGTCGTGTCGTTCGGTTGGGTGGGTTTCATTCAGGTGCATGGCGGTGATGTCATTAAAGATCACCGGAACCTTTACCTCATCGAGCAGGCGTTCCAGCAGCGCGGTATCGTGCTCTACATCGTCATGCATATCGAGCAAGACAACCTCTACCTGGGTCTGATTCACCTTACTGATAAATGCCGATGTCAGCGACTCACACACCACGACCTCCCAGCCCGCCGCCTGCATGGCCTGGCGCAGACGCTGGCAAGGCGCAGTAGCGTCACCAGTGATCGCGATACGGAGCTGTCCTGTGTCGTTCCTAGACATAAAGTCACTACCTGGACGGTGATGTGGCACTTATAGCGTTATATACGCGGCCAAACCCTCGATTGCACCACACTCTCCCTGGACTACTTCTCCAGGAGAGATTGGATATTGGCCAACAGATCGGATTCGTTATAGGGCTTACCCATGTAAATATTAACGCCTATAGCTGCAGCACGTTGGCGGTGTTTGTCACCGGTACGTGAGGTAATCATGATAATTGGAATATGCTTCAATTCTGGGCTGTTACGAATATTGGTTGCCAATTCAAAACCATCCATGCGTGGCATTTCGACGTCCAGCAACATGACATCGGGCTTGATTTCCTGTAATTGTGCCAGGGCATCGACACCGTCCTTGGCGGTAACGGCAACAAAATTATTACGCAGCAGGAAGCGAGTAGTGACCTTACGCACGGTAATCGAGTCATCCACTACCATAATGGTCGGTGTACGTACCTCGGGGACTTCGACAAACTGTACCGGCTCACTTTCCACAAGCTGTGCCTGTGTCGCGGCGAGACGAATCAATACACCCAGATCAACGATAAGGACTACGCTACCGTCACCCATGATGGTAGCACCTGAGACACCTCGCAGGGTGGCGAGCTGTGGCCCCACTGGCTTCATAACAATTTCACGGGAACCGATCAGACCCTCGACGTGGAAGGCGGCACGGTACTCACCAGTACGCACCATCAATAATGCGATTTGGGCGTCGTCCTCGGGAGGAACGGGCTCTGCTACGCCCATCACGCGACCAAGGTGCATAAAGGGATATTCACGATTAACCCACTTATAGCTAGGGCTCTCCTGCGCGTATAACTCACGCAGTCGCTCGGTACTGATACGCTCCACACCCTCTACACTTAATAGCGGTATGGCGTAGGTCTCTTCGCCTACCTTTACCAGCAGTGCACGAGTCAATGACAAGGTTAGCGGTAGACTCACGGTAAAGGTGGTGCCAACACCCTTCTCGGTGTCGGTATTGAGCAAACCACCGAGTTGCTTGATTTCGTTGTTGACGACATCCATACCCACACCGCGGCCGGCGATCTGAGTTACTTCCTCGGCGGTACTAAAGCCAGAGGTCATAATTAGGTCGAGCAGGGTCGACTTTCCGGGTTTGGCATCAGCGCTGATCATGCCGCGCTGTACCGCCTTTTTCTGAATAGCCTCAAGATTGATACCCGCGCCATCGTCAACTACCTTGATGACGATGTCACCACCCTCACGCCCCAGCGTGAGATCGATGCGACCTTGCGCGGGCTTACCCGAGGCCTCGCGTTTAGACGGCATTTCGATGCCGTGGGCAATCGCGTTACGCAGCATGTGTTCCAACGGCGGGAGCATACGCTCAAGTACAGAACGATCGATCTCGGTATCCGCTCCATGCACATTCAGCTCCACATCCTTGCCCAACTCCTCCGCAGTCTGCCGCACGATACGGCGCAGGCGGGTAAGCTGACCGGAAAACGGCACCATGCGAGTGCGCATGAGGCCTTCCTGTAGTTCGGTGTTGACACGCGACTGTTGCAGCAAGAGGGTTTCAGATTCACGCGTGAGATTGCCAAGGATGCCACGCAAACTGTCCAGATCACCCAGCGACTCCAACATACCGCGTGATAACTGTTGCATCTGGGTAAATCGGTCGAATTCTAATGGGTCAAAGTCGGCCTGCTGTGCAGTAGTATCTTCCAGGCGGAATTGGATCTGTGCCTCGGCCTCGATCTCAAACTTGCGCAGCTGATCGCGTAAACGCCGCACAGTCTCATCAAGCTCGGTCAGGTTATAGCGGAAGGCATTGGTCTGCTGGTCCAGACGTGAGCGATAGATACTGACCTCCCCCGCAAAGTTAACCAGATTGTCCAGCAGGTCGGCACGCACGCGTACCTGCTCACGCAGCGCCCGTGCCTCGTCACTCTCATCAAGTGGATTCAGTTCTTCCTGCACCCACGGTGCGATTCCGCCCCCAGTTGTACTCTTGGTCCTCAGTGGGACGACCTTCTTTTCCTCGGGCCTCGGTACAGGCGGTGTAATTGGAGACAATCCACTCTCGGCAGGGGCTTCAATGCTAATCTCATCATCCGGCGCATCAATCACCAGGTCGCCCACAGACAATTCAAAGACCGCGCTATCGTCCGGAGAGAATCGCTTGTCGATAACAGGTTCGGCAGCGGCCTTACCCAGCAGGATATCCAACTCACGAATCAGGTCATCCGCAGGGGGCACGGCCTGACGCAACTTGAGTTTGTCCAGCATATCCATTAACCGATCCTGACATTTTTGCAGAACCTGGAACATCTTGTCAGAGTGTTCGATCTGTTTCTCGACCAGGCCCGTCATCAACGACTCGATGCTGTGGCTCAGGTCACCGATGGAGCGCACATTCGCCATACGTGCGCCACCCTTGAGGGTGTGCAGAAGCCGCTGCAAGGTCTCCATGTGTTCACGATTATCACGATCAGCATTCCAATCACGCAGAACCTGATCGCTCTCATTCAGGATGTCAAAGCCCTCTTCCAGAAATATCTCAAGCAGCTCGATGTCATACGAGAGGTCTTCCTTCGCCAGTTCCGGTGGTGCAGCAATCTCGATTGCCTCACCTACCTGCGCCTGACTCAACTCCAGTGTCGACATACCATCGCGCACTGTTTCGAACAGGTGATGCAGGCGGGTCAGAAGGTTGGAGTTGTCCGGTGGTGTCGCGCCGGTACGCAGTCCGTCCAGGGTATGTGCGGCAAATTGTTCAACGTCTTTCAGCAGTTCCAGCGTATCTTCATCAACCGATAGATGTGCCGACTCCAGATATTTGGCGTATTTTTCAAATTCACCGAATAGTGTTGCCAGGGTCTTTACCGAGGTGGTCCGCGAACTACCCGTGAGCGTGTGCAACGCACGCAAGAGCGGTTCACTCACACTGGTGTCGCCGGCTTCCCAGCGTTCGGCATATTTTCTTAATGTAGCAAGATGCGTGGCGGCCTCTTTCTCGTAGATATCCAGTAACACCGGGTCCATACCATTGCCCGGCATGCTGACTGAGTCGATATCATCATGTTCGGTATTATCCTGCAGGCTGTCATCAACCGCCGCCGCAGGCTCACTCGCGGGTAATTCAACATCCAGGCCTCGACTCAGTTTGTTAGCACACTCCATCAAGGCGAAAACTTCGGGGCCAGGCTGTCCACTGGTGCGGAAAAGATCAAACAGGATTGGCAGGGTATCGCGGCCCTTGGCCATCACTTCAAACATCCTGGCGCTTGGCTGTACGGTGTTATCGAGCACACGGTTCAACATATTCTCAAACGCCCAGGCAAACTCACCGACGTCGGCAGCCCCGACCAATCGACCACTGCCCTTCAGGGTATGGAAAGAACGACGCATGGTCTTGAGACTTTCAATTTCATCCTGGTTAGCCTGCCATATGGGTAACAGGCGCGAAATGTTTTCGTATTCCTCCTGCGCCTCCTCCATGAAGATATCGATGATGTCATCGTCGAGGTCATCAATAATGCTGGAGGTATTGGACGAGGTCATGGAGCGCGAACTGTTGTCTACCCTGGGCGCGGCAGGTTTACTTGTTACTGGCGGTGGGCTGGAGGGAATATCCGGTTGGACAATTGCATCCTCGGTGGCCTCACTGCTATCTAAATTTATGGGTGCCGCCACTGCACCACTCAGCTCCATTAAAGTGTCACGCGCCAGCTCAAGGGTGCTACGCGCATCGGCAGTGAGGGGCTCGTCGCCCTGGCCGATGCGCTTGATCAGCGCCTGCATATCCTTGACCACCAGGGCGGCCTTGTCGTTGGCCTGCGCCTCGTCCGCCAGCGCCTCCAATAATTGACGCCGACGGGCGTCATCCTTGGGGGTCTCAAACCAGTCCTGTAACGACTCATCCAGTGAGCGGGGTGACTCGGGCAGTGCCAGCTCAAATTCAGCCGTGGCATCGTCACCCAATTCTTCGAGTTGCAGGCCCGCAAGACTCAGCGATGACGTATCACTCTCACCAAACTGATCATCGGGTAGGCTGAACTCAAATTCGGCGGTGTTGTCGTCATCCCCCTGGGCTGCACTGGTCTTGGTCGCGCTGAGTTGCTCAAAGTCCGCCAGACTAAGCTCCGAGGTAGACTCATCAGAGAGATCAAAATCTGCCATATCGGCCGCATCCCCCTGCAACCCCTGTGGCAGGCCTTCGATCTCAAGATTTTGCAGGGTATCGCCATCTGGCATGGCCATATCAATAAGGGTTTCGTCTTCGGTAACAGCCCCACCCTCGGCAGAGGTCGGCCCGGTATCGGTGGGCTGGCCATAGCCAAGTTTGTTCAAACTCTGTTCGGCGTAATCGAGAATTGCGGCGGGATTACCCCAGTTGTCCGTCAGTGACTCGAGATAGTATTCAATACTGCTCAGGGTATCGGCCAGGGCATCAATTGAAGCCGGGTCTGGTATACGCTTGGCCTCGATCAACTCTTGTTTAATGTAACTTGTACACTGCTTCAGTAGACCCGACGCACGATCCAGGCCCAGTATGGAAAGCGAACCACGGATCTGATCCAGTAGTCCTGGCACCGATTTGAGGACACCGACATTTTTCGGTGTAAGACTAAAATCACTGACCGCCTCTTTGACCTTGTTGAGATCATTTCGCGCCTCGTTCACCACCGAGGTCATCAGCTCACGCTGTTCAGCGGCCTGCAGACGCTTCTCCACCGTCTGATCGACCCTCAGGGTCTCAGTGTCTTCTTCCGGTTCCTGATCACTGCGCTTGACAGCACCAGGTTGACGTAGTGCCGATTCGATACTCAGCATCGCACCAGCGATGTCCATAAGAGCGTCATCGTCGATGGTAGTGGCGCCCGTGATCATGGCCTTAAGGGCCTCTTGCTGGGCCTGCGCAATCTTGCGTTCTGCGCCGTAACTCAACATTCCAAGGGTATCGCCCATCTGTGCCAACATATCCACCATGGGCTGTAGCGTCTGCGGGTCACGCTCTTCACTACGGACAAAGACGTCAAGTAGATCCTTGACCTGATTGAGATTCTCAAGCAGCACGCCCGAGACGGTCTCGATGATTGCGGCATTGGGGCCAGCAAGGTCTGCGCGCGCCTTTTCAAGGGACTCGCGATCCGGCATAACTTCTTTTAGACGGAAGGCCTGTTTGAGCTCCTTGACTCGTTCACCATTGGTCGTAGAACTGGCGACATAGTAGAGCAAGTTTTTAACCAGTTCTTTCGGTGGCTCACTTGAGAGCGACTGCTCACCCCTGTCGATGATGCGCTTGATCTGACGGTCTACCTGGCCCATCAACATCTTGACGGCAACCGAGGGCTCGACCCCACCCTCCTGCAGACCCTCGACGACACCACTGGCGGTCCACAGAATACGGTTGGCCTCCGCATCGTTGGCGGAATTACGCAGGGTCTCGATTACCTTTGCGATATTCTTCAGGCCACTCTTTGGGTCACGATCACGGAACCACGCCAGCAAGCCCAGATGGAAGTTATGACGAAGCTTTTTCGCCATATTACGAATGTCTTCTACCTTGGCAGCGGCATCGTCACCCACAGCCGTGGCGGTGGGCGCCTCGACCGTCAGGTCTGGGGTAAACATGGAGTTCTCTGATAGCAGGCTCTCACCGCGTGCCGCGCGCAGGTCATTCAAGACCGGCAATAGCAACATCGGCATATCCTTGTGACCCGATTGCAGATGATCAAGATAATCCGGCAATTTGAGCATGCCAGTGATCATGGCCTCAAAGGCATCGTTACGGTTACCTACCTTGCCATCCAGAATGGACTGGGATAAATACTCCATCTCTTCGGCAAGCATGGCAGCGCCATAGAGCTCCACCATCTGTAGGGTACCGCGCACCTGATGCAGATAATTCACCACAAAGCGCAGCTGCGAATCGTCATCGGGCGCCTCGACATAGGCCTCCAGCGACTGACGTGCCTGATTGATGGTCTCATCGATCTCCGACTTGACCCACTTCAAGGTATTGATGTCGAGACCGGGCGTACTCATGCCGCCGCTCCCTCACTCTTGCGACGATAGACCAACAGACCATTGGCATCCAAGGCCTGCATCTGTGGATGCGACCAACCCAGTACCTCACCGGCACCGAGGATCAACAGGCCACCAGGGTTGAGGTGTTGAACAAAGGTATCGAGGATCGCCGCACGTTTATCGCGCCGGAAGTAAATGAGGACATTCTGACACAGCACGATATCCATCATGCCGATGGGCGCCTTGGGGATATCAAGGATGTTCATACGGGTGAAGCCGATGCGTTCACGTATCGCGGCCTTTACCCGATACCGACCTGACTCGGTAGGTTCGAAATAGCGTTCCAGGGTCTCACTTGTAACACCGCGTAAACGCTCGGGCCGGTACTCACCCCTGCGCGCTAATGACAATGCGTGCTGACTGATATCGATGGCGGTGATCCCGATTCGGTAAGGTATTGCAGACTGACCAAGACACTCGTCAACCGCCATTGCCAGCGAATAGGGTTCTTCGCCTGTAGCACAACCAACACTCCAACAATGCAGCTTGATCGGCTCAGCCCGTTTAACCATGGGTTGCAAAAAATGGTTACAGATAAGGTCCAAGGCCTGTTGATCCCGAAAGAATCTAGTCTCATGTACGGTCAGGCGATCAACCAGCGTCTCCCATTCAATCTGTCCCTTTACCCCTGACTGGATATAGGCGAAATAGGTGTCATAGTCCTCCACCCCGAGCTCGCGCATACGCACGGCCAGACTGGTCAACAGGAACGAACGACGGGCCTCTGGCAGGACCACTCCGGTTCGCTGTTCAAGCATCTCGGTCCAGGCGGCAAACTGCTGCGGACTCATTACCGCAGGCGTTTGATAACGCCAGTTGCTCACCGCTGCACGATTGTCTGTCGCCGACAACACTGCATCGTATCCAGGTTATCAGGCGCCCGGCAGCTTGAAGCCTGCGACCGAGTGGCGCAACTCGTTGGCCAATTCAGCAAGGTTACCGATTGAGGCAGCTGTCTCGTTGGTACCCGCAGATGTCTGAGTGGTGATCTCCTGAATGACGTTCATGGTGTCAGAGATATTGATAGCTGCACGCGCCTGTTGCGAGGCAGATTCGGAGATATTCTGAATCAGGTCGGCCAGGTGGCGAGACACGTTTTCGATAGCCTCCAGCGCCTCACCGGCGTTCTGCGCCAGTTGCGCACCGGCCACCACTTCAGAGGTACTGTTCTCCATTGACGCCACCGCCTCGTTGGTGTCGGACTGAATACCCTTCACCAGCGCCTCGATCTGCTTGGTCGCATCGGCCGAGCGTTCAGCGAGTCGTTGTACTTCGTCCGCGACCACCGCAAAGCCACGGCCCGCCTCACCGGCCATGGCCGCCTGAATCGCCGCATTCAAGGCGAGGATGTTGGTCTGCTCGGCGATGTCGTTGATCAGTTCGACGATGTCACCGATTTCCTGTGAAGACTCACCCAGTCGCTTGATTCGCTTTGAGGTCTCTTGAATGTGTTGGCGGATGTTATCCATACCATGGATAGTCTTCTGCACCGCATCGGTGCCACGGTTCGCGATATCAACCGAGCGATTTGCTTCAGAGGCCAGCTGTGCCGCATTGTTGGAGACGGCTTCAATG
>JAHEDA010000305.1 GCA_024641445.1 Gammaproteobacteria bacterium | reverse complement strand
ACCGATGACGCCGACGATGCCACCGGGCGGCAAACTAAAATTGAGATTATCAACCAGCAGGCGATCGCCAAAGCCCTTGCGCAGGTCCTTGGCCTCGATGACGAGGTCACCCAGGCGCGGGCCCGGTGGGATGAACAGCTCGTTGGTCTCGTTGCGCTTCTGGTATTCCTTGGAGGAGAGTTCCTCGAAGCGTTGCAGTCGCGCCTTGCTCTTGGCCTGACGTGCCTTGGGGCTGGTACGCACCCACTCCAATTCCTGTTTCATGGACTTGAGGTGCGAGGCCTCCTGCTTCTGTTCCATCTCCAGGCGTTTTTCCTTTTGCTCCAGCCAGGAGGAGTAGTTGCCCTCCCAAGGGATGCCGTGGCCACGGTCGAGCTCGAGGATCCAGCCTGCCACATTATCGAGGAAGTAGCGGTCATGGGTGACGGCCACCACGGTGCCGGGATAGTCGTGGAGGAAGCGCTCCAACCAGCCCACGGATTCGGCATCGAGGTGGTTGGTCGGCTCGTCCAGTAACAGCATGTCGGGTTTCGATAACAGCAAACGGCACAGGGCGACGCGGCGGCGCTCACCGCCGGAGAGCTTGCTGACATCGGCATCCCAAGGTGGCAGGCGCAGGGCATCGGCGGCGATCTCCAGGGTACGGTCCAGGTTGTGGCCATCACTGGCCTGTAACAGGTTTTCCAGTTTGGCCTGCTCGGCGGCGAGGGCATCGAAGTCGGCATCGGGCTCGGCGTAGGCGGCATAGACCTCTTCGAGGCGCTTCTGGGCCTGGGTGATCTCACCGAGGGCCTCTTCCACATTGCCGCGTACATCCTTCTTGGGGTCGAGTTGCGGTTCCTGTGGCAGATAGCCGATTTTGATGCCGGGCTGGGGGCGGGCCTCGCCCTCAATTTCAGTATCGACCCCGGCCATGATGCGCAGCAGGGTGGATTTACCCGAGCCGTTTAGGCCTAGCACACCAATCTTGGCACCCGGGAAAAAGGATAGGGAGATGTTCTTGAGGATCTCACGCTTGGGGGGTACGACCTTGCCCACGCGGTTCATGGTGTAGATGTATTGCGCCATAAATCTCCAGTATTGATAGTGTGTTAATGATGTCGAATGCGACGCGGCATTCTAGCGCAGATGGCCATAGCCTGATATGCATGTATTTGTATACGTGACCCTGACAAGCCTTTGCCCGCAGGCCTTTTTAACATGTCGGTGCAGGCTTAAGAATCCGGGGCAATAGCCGATATTTAGGGGACAACACGAACGGACTCAGCCTCCGCCAAAATGTCTTGGCAATGGAGGTGTTTCATAATCCTCACGAGTCAGGTGTGCCATGAAAACTCCCCCCAGTATCCTGCGACGACTATTTTATTCATTCATGCTCTTTGGCCTGGGCATGGGGATCGTCTTCCCCTTTTATGCCCAGTTCTTTGTCGCATGGAAAGAGGGGATGCGCGCATGGTTTTCTTTTGGGTGCCTGATCGCGGGCGGTAGCATTGGGCTGGCCAACTACTTCCTGGTGAAGTGGTTACTGCTTACGCGCCTGAAGCAAATGTCCGTCGTGACGACGGCCATTGGACAGAAGGACCTTTCCCGTACCTGCGTGCTGGAGAGTAATGACCTCCTCGGAGAGATGGCGCATGATTTTAATCAAATGACTGAGAACCTGCGCGAGATCGTCCATGAATTACATCAGGGGTCGGCCTCACTACAACAGATCTCTCAGACAATGGGGCAGTGTGCTGAGGGGACTGAACAGGCCGTCGGTACCCAACATGAGCAAATTGATGTCTTGTCTACGTCCATGCACGAGATGGCCGCGACCAGTGAAGAGATGTCGCGGCTTGCTACCCGGGCCGCCGAGGCCACAAGTGAGGCCAATCAGCAGGGTAATTCCGCCAAGGCTGTGGTGGTAGAGGCGATTGGCGCGGTCGATCGCTTGGCCGACATGGTGCAGGAGTCGGTCAAAATCATCCTCCAACTCAAGCAGGAGAGCGAAGACATCACCCAGGTGGTCTCGGTAATAAACGGCATTGCCGAGCAGACCAATCTGTTGGCGCTCAACGCGGCTATCGAGGCGGCGCGTGCGGGTGAACAGGGACGGGGTTTTGCCGTGGTGGCGGATGAAGTCCGCACGCTGGCGACACGGACCCAGTCCTCGACCAAGGAGATCAGCGCCATGATCGATCGTCTGCAAGCGGGGACCCAGGCGGTAGAAGAGTCTATGCAGCTGGGGAATAGCCAGGCCAGCAAGGTGGTTGACCTGACTGAGCGGGCCGCCGAGGCCTTGGCCGAGATATCCGGTTCGATTCATACCATCAATGACATGAATACCCAGATTGCCAGCGGGGCGAGTGAGCAACGTCACACGGCCGCGAATATGAGTCGCAATTTAATAGCACTGAACGAGGTTGCTGAGGTCTCAACCCAACAGGTAAGACAGGTCACGGGCTCCTGCCAGCAATTGAGGGGGGTATCAAGTCAGATGCAGGCCCTTATTGCAGGTTTCAGGACCTAAAACCCTAAAGACTTTGTTCTTTTCGCCGAACTATATAGGCGAGATTTTTACTTGGCATTTTCGATTTTCTAGTATTTGAAGGGCTTGGGGCTGGCAATGAAAAAAAATTATCCTGTGACGAATAAAGAGCACGTCTATGGTGATGAGATTACCATCACCTCAGCGACCGATCTGAAGGGCGCCACCACCTACGTTAACAAGGACTTTCTCAAGATCTGTGGATTTTCGGAAGAGGAACTGCTGGGTAAGAATCATAATGTGGTGCGCCACCCGGACATGCCACCGGCGGCCTTTCAAAACCTCTGGGACGACCTCAAGAAGGGCCGGGCTTGGATGGGTATCGTTAAAAACCGATGTAAGAACGGTGACCACTATTGGGTCGATGGTTTTGTTACCCCCATGCGCAGTAACGGCCAGGTTACAGGCTATGAATCGACGCGCGTCAAACCGGCTCCGGAACTCGTTCAGCGGGCCGATGGCATCTACAAGGCGATCAATGCCGGCAAAAAGGTCAAATTCAGCCTGTGGCAGCGCAGTTTTCTCGGCCGTATCCTCATTGGTGTAAACACCGGCCTCTTCGCCGTATTTGCCGCACTATGGGGATTAGGCTTCCTCAGCGGATTAATTGCCCCGCTTGCCGGGTTGGTTGCTGCGGGGATATCCAGCCTGGTGACCTTCATTCTGTTTGCCCCATTGCGACGAGCCCTGGTGCATGCGAGGGAGGTGGTGGCGAACCCGGTGATCCAGTTGGTCTACACCGGTCGGGTCGATGAGATCAGCCAATTCGAGGTCGCCATCAAGATGCTCAACGCCAAGGTGAGGACCGTACTACGCCGTATCGAACAGTCTACCGAGTCGCTGGCCGAACAGGCAGTGAAGACGGCCACGGTGGTGGGGCAGACGGG
>JAHEDA010000304.1 GCA_024641445.1 Gammaproteobacteria bacterium | reverse complement strand
GAGAAGGTTAGGATGAGGGGATAACGATAACAATGAGTTACCAATTTTGATCCCCTCACCCCAACCCTCTACCGTCAAGCGGCACCGAGGTCCCGGTGGGGAGAGGGGGTTAATGGAACAGCAATAATATCCACCATGAATATTTACCGCGGCAAGACATGACACACCAGCTATGGAATTCAGCCCCTTGAGCCAGACCAATTTCGCATCGCTTAAGTTAAACCCCGCCCTGATCGAAAATCTCACCTCCCTCGAATACCGGGAGATGACCCCGATTCAGGCACAAAGCCTCCCACCCATCCTGGAGGGGAGAGACGTGATCGCGCAATCGAAGACGGGATCAGGCAAGACCGCTGCATTTGGGCTTGGTCTACTGCACGGGGTCGACACAAAAACCTTTCGCGTGCAATCATTGGTCCTGTGCCCAACCCGCGAGCTGGCCGACCAGGTCGCCCAGGAGATTCGTAGGCTGGCGCGAACGCTCCCTAATATCAAGGTACTGACACTTTGTGGTGGTACGGCCTTTGGCCCTCAGCGTGGATCACTGGAACACGGTGCGCACATCATCGTGGGCACACCCGGCCGGGTGGAGGAACACCTGCGCAAAGCGACGCTCAATCTCGAACAGATGAAAATGCTCGTGCTAGATGAAGCGGACCGTATGCTGGACATGGGATTCCAGGCCGCGCTCGACGCCATTCTTGAATATATACCCCACACCCATCAGACCCTATTGTTTAGTGCGACCTATCCCGAGCAAATCCAGTCCATTGCCAAACGCATCATGACGCGCCCGGAACACGTTCAGCAAGACACTACGCACGATAGCAGTAGCATTTTACAGCACTTGTACAAAATCGATAACGACAAGGAGCGGCTTACGGCCTTGCGTCTACTGTTACTGAAACATCGACCGCAATCCGCAATCGTATTTTGCAACACCAAACTCGAAACCCAGGAAGTTGCCGATGCGCTCGCAGAGACTGGCTTTTACGTTATGGCGCTCCATGGCGACATGCAACAACGCGAGCGCGACCAGACCATGGTGCAATTTTCCAACAAGAGTGTTTCCATCCTCGTCGCCACCGATGTCGCGGCCCGTGGGCTGGATATTGATAACCTGGATGCGGTCATCAACTATCACATTGCGCGCGATGTCGAGGTTCACACTCATCGTATCGGTCGCACGGGGCGGGCCGGTAGCAAGGGTCTGGCCTGCACCCTGTACGCCGAAAAGGAGACTCACAAGATCGAGCGATTAACCAACTACCTCGGTGAGGTCATGGCCATAGAAACCCTCCCCGCCATTACCCTGCTACAGACACCTGTCTACAAACCCGCCATGGCGACGCTGCAAATTGATGGCGGCAAGAAACAAAAGGTCCGCGCTGGCGATATCCTCGGCGCACTCACAAACGACAAAACCATCGATGCGCAACAGGTCGGCAAGATTCAGATCTTTGAGAACACCGCCTATGTCGCCATCAAGCGTGAGGTGGTTAAGGCTGCCCTAAAGAAGATGACTGATGAAAAGCTGAAGGGGCGCTCATTTCGAGTCAGGCAGTTATAATTCCAACTGAGAAATTATTCCAACGACCTGTCTCAGAATGGTATTTATTTACCATACTCCCCACACTGTGGGCCTGGCCGCAACAATAACGGTGTCCTGCGCTACACTCGACAGTTGCTCCTGCGTAGCTCTATATTTCATCGTCCCTCGAGCACATACCCACCCCATCCGTGGGAGTCGTTACTCGATGCGGTCTAGGGATACACCTGAAACGTCCCTGCCAACACTTTTTGATCAAGAATAATATCCCTGACCATCCGATTTATTTTTCCCTACGCATTCCCGCGAAGACGGGAATCCAGTAGATTTAGCCAGCGAACCCATCAACCAGTGGTCCTGAGTTACGCAGTGCTCCGCAACCATATACCCGATATCGACAAGCAGTAACCATGCGCATCAACAAACTCATCAGCCGTAACACCCTTCGACAGATGGGGCCAGGCCTTATCACGGGTGCCGCCGACGATGATCCCAGTGGTATTGCCACCTATTCTCAGGCTGGGGCACAAGCCGGATTTGGACTGCTATGGACCATGCTCTTCACCTTCCCATTGATGGTGGGCATTCAGGCAATCAGTGCACGGATTGGGAGGGTTACCGGTGGAGGCTTGGCAGCCAATATGCGAGCAGTCTTTTCCACCCAGGTCTGTTATCTAATCGTTGGCCTGCTCGTTGTCGCCAATACTATTAACATCGCTGCCGACATCGCCGTTATGGGTGAAGCCCTACAACTATTGGTAGGTGGTGGCGAACATGGGCATGCCCTCTTATTTGGCCTAGTATCTCTGTTATTACAGGTCTTCATGCCCTACCGGCGTTACGTCCACGTACTGAAGTGGCTGACTGTGTCGCTGTTTTCCTATGTGGCTGTAGTACTCACCCTGCATGTGCCCTGGGGCCAGGTCATCACCCATACGCTCTTTCCTACCATCGAATTCAGCTCGCACTATATCACCTTGCTGGTAGCGGTTCTCGGTACCACGATCAGCCCCTATCTCTTTTTCTGGCAGGCCTCGCAGGAAGTTGAGGAGATGCGTGTGAACAATGCCGTACCCTTGCTATATGCCACGGAAGCAGAGGCTGCACGTCAACTACGGCGAATCAAGTACGACACAACGATCGGGATGGGCTTCTCCAATCTGATTGCATTCTTCATTATCTTGAGCACGGCATTAACACTGCATGTAGCTGGCATCACCACTATTGAGTCTGCGTCACAGGCAGCCGAGGCGCTGCGCCCTATTGCCGGTGATCTCACATTTTGGTTATTCAGCCTTGGAATTATCGGTACCGGTATGTTGGCCGTCCCGGTATTGGCTGGGTCGGCCGCCTACGCGGTCGCCAACGTTCTGAATTGGCGTCACGGACTGGATCGAAAGCTGGTCGAGGCAAAACGCTTCTATGCCATTATCGCCCTGGCCACACTTGGCGGGACTTTTCTGGATTTCACCCAGATAAACCCGCTAAAGGCATTGCTATGGAGTGCGGTCCTTAACGGGATAATCTCCGTACCGATCATGATCATCATTATATATATGGCAACCCGCCCCATGATTATGGGTGGCTATGTACTTAACCCTGGCCTGCGCGCATTGGGCGGGTTCGCAACCGTCATTATGTTTATCGCCGTCGTCACCATGTTCTATCTCTGGCTGGCTTGAAGTCGGTGGAAAAACTCAAGCGAGATATCTCGCGAGCATCTCGGTAATTCCAACAACCTCTTGCGACATCTGATGGTGCTCAAGCCCATCATCCAGCATCTGTCGGCAATTGGAACAGGCCGTCACGACTGTGGTTGCCTGGAGCTGATCGAGTTGGCGCTTCTTGGCATCAAATACCTTCAGACGG
>JAHEDA010000303.1 GCA_024641445.1 Gammaproteobacteria bacterium | reverse complement strand
CCAAGGGCCATTCCACAGATGAGAGAGCGATCCCGCCCCATTCCTAACCTGTCGCGCACGATGTCTGGATACTCGGCCATAGCGGCCTGGGGGCAGGTGGAGAGGCCATGTCCGAGGGCGGCCAGCATGACGTTCTCAAGGAACATGCCGTAGTCCAGCCAGGAGCCCTGGTTGAGGCGGGCATCGATAAAGAACAGCAGCCCAATCGGCGCACCAAAGAAATAATAGTTGCGATACCAGGCGGCCTTACGTTTTTCCGGCTCGTCGCGGCCAATATCCAGCGCCTTGTACATGGCCAGACCACTGCGGAGGCGGCGGCCCTTGTAGGGTTCAATCCATTCCGTTGGGTAGTACGAATAATCTGCATTTGGCTCTACACCGGTGTCACGCTGGGCAATGATGGCATCACCGAGGGTTTGAATGGTGTCCCGTCCAACTACCACCACCTGCCAGGGCTGGGTGTTGACCCCCGAGGGTGCAAATCTGGCATCGTCCAATATATGGGTAACCATTTCATGTGTAACAGGTTTATCCAGAAAGGCCCGGGTTGACTGGCGTTGTCTGATGGCCGTCAGTACATCCATCGTCATCTCCTCGTTATTTGTGAACGTATAATGCCGCTAAACCTTTAGCCGATCATGCCGAAAAAGAGCCATACTGTCGCGTATTGTGCGCATTGCTAACAGGGAGTCATGCAGTCGTGGGAGATGATGTTTTCGTGATACAGGGCGTGGACGAGGATGGTGCAAAACTACGTCCGGGGGATTGGATCGAGCGTATCTCTTCAAGCCTGGCCAGTTTCGGTACTGGTAAAAGACTGCAATATGCCCGGAGTGTTCAGCCCTGTATCGTCAATGGCGAGAAGTGTCTTGCCGTCGCGCGTGGCCTGGAGCAGAGCAACCCCGAGGCCTTCGCCTTTGTGATGGGCTTTGCCCGGAGCAATCGCCTGCGTATCCTGGAAGACCGGCGCCGTGACGACCGTGCCTTACTGCCTGTTTAGACTACAAACCGACCTCATAAAACAAACAAGGGGCATAAGCCCCTTTTTTTGGGGCGTGTTGTGAGACTAGGCGCGGGTCTTCTCGCGAATCTCGTCCAGGCTCTTGCACTCGATACAGAGGTTAGCCGTAGGACGGGCCTCCAGACGACGAATGCCGATCTCGTCACCACAAGAGGTGCAGTAGCCATACTCATTTGCATCCAGCTTGTCGAGTGATTCGTCGATCTTTTTGATTAGCTTGCGCTCACGGTCACGGGCACGCAGCTCCATGGTGAACTCGGATTCCTGCGTGGCGCGGTCATTGGGGTCAGGGAAATTGGCGGCCTCGTCCTGCATATGATGCACGGTACGGTCAACTTCCTCCATAAGGTCGCGTTTCCAGCCCCGCAATATATTGCGGAAGTGTTCAATCTGGGCGCCATTCATATATTCCTCGCCCTTTTTTTCCTGGTAGGGCGTGAACTTCTGGAAATCGGCACCACTGGTGCTAGCAGCGGCCTTGGGCTTGGATGCTGGTTTCTTTGCAGCGCTCAGCTTGGCGGCCGGTTTCTTCGCGGGGGACTTCTTCGCGGTACTCACTTTTGTAGCAGCCTTCTTGGTTGGTGTGGGCTTCTTCGCAGCACCTTTCTTTGCCGGACTGCTCTTCTTCGCAGCGACCTTCTTGGTTGTGCTGGTCTTCTTCGCGGTCTTCTTTTTCGCGGCCATGGACTAGCTCTCCTGCCAGACATTCAAAATGAACGCGCTTTAATACCAGAATCGGCCGGGGGGTGCAAATAAAACCCCCTCAGCCCAATAAATCCGCCACGGGGTGCGCATCGGAATAGAGTCAGATAATCTATGTCAGCATTGCTGAACTATCTGAGGAAATCATGCCTGAATTGAATGCGCTGCTATTTGACGTAGATGGGACCCTGGCCGACACCGAGCGCGATGGCCACCGCCCGGCCTTTAATGCCGCCTTCCAGGAGGCGGGCCTGGATTGGGACTGGTCGGTAGAGCTGTATGGCGATCTTTTGAGCGTCACCGGGGGCAAGGAGCGCATCAAATACTACCTCGATAGGCATAATCGCGGCTTTAAACGCCCGGACAACTTCGATGAATTCGTGGCGGGCCTGCACAAGGCCAAGACCCGTCACTACACCCGTATGATGGCAGAGGGGGCCATCCCCCTCCGGCCGGGCGTAGAGCGGCTGTTGCGCGAGGCGCGTGCCGCGGGGCTGATACTCGGTATTGCCACCACCACCACGCCGGAGAATGTCGAGGTCCTGTTGACCCACACTCTGGGCAAAGACTCACTGAACTGGTTTGCCGTCATCGCGGCGGGGGATGTGGTCCCAGCCAAGAAGCCCGCCCCGGACATCTATCTCTATGCCATGGAAAAATTGGGTCTGAACCCTGCGGTGTGTTTTGCCTTTGAAGACTCCCAGAACGGGATTCTCTCGACCCGGCAGGCCGGTCTCACGACCCTCATCACCATCAACGACTACACTCGTGACCACGACTTTACCGGTGCCGCCCTGGTGGTGGACCAGATGGGGGAGCCGGGACGGCCGTTCAAGGTCCTGGCTGGGGAGGCCCGAGGTGCCAAACTAGTGGATGTGTCCCTGGTGAAGACCCTGCATAAGGAAGGAGCCCGCCTTGCGGCAACTGCCTAGAGCCACCCGGCTGGAGGCCATCCAGCCCTTTCATGTGATGGCCATCCTGGCGCGCGCACGCGAGCTGGAGGCCAGCGGCCGTGACATCGTGCATATGGAGATCGGCGAGCCTGACTTTCCCACGCCCCAGCCGGTGATTGAGGCGGGACAGAAGGCCCTGGCCAAGGGCGATATTCACTACACCCCGGCGCTGGGCCTACCCGCCCTGCGCGAGGCCCTCGCCGGATTTTATGCCACACGCTACGGCGTGAGCGTCGACCCCGGTCGCATCGTCGTCACCCCCGGTGCCTCGGGCGCCCTGTTGCTGGCGCTGGGGGTGGTGCTGGACCACGACGCGCAGTTGATGCTGGCAGACCCCGGCTACCCCTGTAACCGCAACTTCGCCCGTTTTCTGGAGGCGAGGGCACAGTCGGTGCCGGTGGGGGCGAGTACAAACTTCCAGCTGGATGCCGATCTGATTCAGCGCTATTGGCAGCCCAAGACCTCGGCGGTGTTGTTGGCCTCACCCTCCAATCCCACCGGCACGGTGGTGGAAGGGGCGGCGATGCAGGCCATCGCCGAGGTCGTCGCGGCAAAACACGGCGCCTTGATCGTGGACGAGATTTACCACGGTCTCGTCTATGGCGATGCCCTACCCACGGCACTGCAATATGGCGACGACAACTTCGCCATCAACAGCTTCTCCAAATACTTCACCATGACCGGCTGGCGTCTGGGCTGGCTGGTGGCGCCCAAGTCCTGCATCGCCGATATCGACAAGCTGGCG
>JAHEDA010000302.1 GCA_024641445.1 Gammaproteobacteria bacterium | reverse complement strand
CAAAGATACTAAAGTGCATCTCGATCATGCCATGCGCCTGATGGATCATCAGGGCCGAGAAGATCATGAAGCTGGCACCAATAGCAATACGCGTGAGTCGATGACCGGGCATTGCGCGCCAGAGCAGGGTCGGTACAACTGCTGCCGGTAAACCGATCCACACCATCTCAGCCCAGGTATCGTACCAGTTCGCCAGTGCCGCACTCAGCAGGGTAAGTGCCCAGATCACCGGGACCATAATACGGTCGCCTTGCTGATAAAGTTTTTGTAAACGGCTAACCGGCTTCGCACCCTGCGTCATTGGAAAACACCTCTATCAAAACGTGATTATTTTGGCCTGAATAATTTCGGGGCTCTGTGTACCACACGCGCCCGAGGTGCAGGATCTATCGTCCTCGATGTTGGATGTCTTTAATCACGCACTTGTGTATCCAGATTCCACAATAAACCAGTCGGATACTACCGAGCCCGTGGTGACCTCACCCTATCGCGTGCAAAGACTCCATTGGCCAGCGCGCCCTTGCTCCAAAGGCAAGTGCATGTTGCTCACCGGCGAGCAGCCGCTGACAGCCGGCGAAGGCAATCATGGCGCCATTGTCGGTACAAAATTCCAGGCGTGGGTAATGCACCGAGGACTTCTCTTCAATGGCCATGGCATCAAGACGCTCACGCAGACGTCGATTGGCGCTGACACCCCCGGCAATCAATAAGGTATGCATCCCGGTCTGTTGCAGGGCGCGACGACACTTGATCACCAGGGTCTCCACCACTGCAATCTCAAATGCGCAGGCCACATCGGCTTTATCCTGTACCCCGTCGCCGATCGTATTCATGGTGGTCAGGGCAAAGGTCTTGAGACCGCTGAAGCTGAAGTCGAGACCAGGGCGATCGGTCATGGGGCGCGGAAATTTAAACCGATGGGGATCCCCCTGTTCCGCCAGACGCGACAAGGCCGGGCCACCGGGATAGCCCAGGCCCAATAACTTGGCGGTCTTATCAAAGGCCTCGCCCGCCGCATCGTCGAGTGATTGCCCCAGCAACTCATACCGACCAATCCCCTGTACCGCCACCAGCTGGGTGTGCCCACCCGAGACCAGCAGGGCGACAAAGGGAAACACCGGTGGATTGGGCTCCAACAAGGGCGCGAGCAGATGACCCTCCATGTGATGCACCGCTACTGCTGGGACATTCCAGGCATAGGCGAGGTTGCGACCGACCCCCGCCCCCACTAATAAGGCGCCCAACAAGCCCGGCCCAGCGGTATAGGCAATGCCATTAACATCCTCCACCTGGCAGCCTGCACGGTCCATCACCTCACGAATCAGGGGTAGGGTCTTCTGCACATGGTCACGCGAGGCCAGCTCGGGGACCACCCCACCGTACTCGGCGTGCAGGTCCACTTGGGAGTGAAGGGCATGGGCCAGCAGCCCCGCCTCGCTGTCATAGATAGCCACCCCGGTCTCGTCACAGGAGGTTTCGATACCTAATACCCTCATTTTCTATCCAAACTCCCCATTTTTGACCGTTCGGGCCTTTTGCATTTGGCCGTCTGGGGCAGTAGAATTGCGCCCCTTCGGTAATTTAACCAGTTTTGAGGTGACGGAATCCATGCCAGATGTACGTGTACGTGAGAATGAGCCCTTTGATGTTGCGCTGCGTCGTTTCAAGCGCTCCTGTGAAAAGGCCGGTGTATTAGCTGAAGTACGCCGCCGTGAATTCTACGAGAAACCCACCACTGTGCGTAAGCGCAAGATGGCGGCCGCTGTAAAGCGTCATCAGAAGAAGGTGTCCCGCGACATTACTCGCCGCACCCGCCTGTACTAGTTTCCTCTCGTTACCGTCACCCTCGTATAAAACGCCATGAGCGACTCCAGTCTGAGTCAGCGTATCCAGGACGACGTCAAGGTCGCCATGCGCAACAAAGACAAGGAGCGCCTTGGCGTTCTGCGTTTGATCACGGCCGCCATTAAGCAACGTGAAGTGGACGAGCGCATTACTCTGACCGACACCGACGTCCTCGCCGTGCTGGAGAAGATGCTCAAGCAGCGTAAGGACTCCATCGAGCAATACGAAAAGGCCGCGCGCACCGACCTCGCTGATAAAGAGAAGTTTGAGGTCGGCATCATCCATGAGTACATGCCTGCCCAGCTCTCCGACGCCGAGATCGACAAGCTGATTACCGAGGCCATCACCAGCACCGGCGCGGTGGGGATGAAGGACATGGGCAAGGTCATGGCCCAGCTCAAGACCCCTTTGGCCGGTCGCGCCGACATGGGCAAGGTTAGCCAGGCCATCAAACAACGTCTGGCGGGTTGATCGTCAAGCGCGACACCTGCACGAGGGTACCTTGCAGGCATCACAATCGGTGTCCGCCTTTCTGCCCTGACCTCCCTAGCAACTCGCCCCTAGTTACCAGATACTGCGCTCATGCCCGGCCGCATCCCCCAAACCTTCATTGATGACTTACTGAATCGCGTCGACATCGTTGAGGTGATCGATGCCCGCGTGCCGCTGAAAAAGGCCGGTCACGAATACAAGGCCTGTTGCCCCTTTCATGGCGAAAAGACCCCCTCCTTCACCGTCAGTTCCAACAAGCAGTTCTACCACTGCTTTGGCTGTGGCGCACATGGCACCGCCCTGGGCTTCGTGATGGAGTACGACCACCTCGGTTTCCCTGAGGCAGTAGAAGAATTGGCACATAGCGTCGGCATGCAGGTACCGCACGAAGAGGGTAAGGCTGCCAACGCCGCGCCCAGCCTCGAGCCGCAGTACGCCCTGATGGAGCGTTGCGATCAGTTCTTTCGCCAGCAACTGCGCCAGCATGCACAGTCCAAACGTGCCGTGGATTACCTGAAGGCCCGTGGTCTCAGTGGCGAGATCGCCGCCGAATATGGCCTCGGCTTCGCGCCGCCCGGCTATGACAACCTCCTCAACACCCTCGCACCCGACGAATCAACCCGCGACCATTTACAACGTCTCGGGATGCTCAAGCGGCGCGATGAAGGTGGTGGATACTACGACTTCTTCCGTGACCGCATCGTGTTCCCGATCCGCGACAAACGTGGTCGCACCATCGCCTTTGGTGGGCGAATCCTGGACGATGGCACACCCAAATATCTCAACTCTCCCGAGACTGTACTGTTCCACAAGGGCCGCGAACTCTATGGCCTGTACGAGGCCCGCAAGGCCCTGCGCCACATTGATCGCCTGCTGGTGGTCGAGGGCTACATGGACACGGTGGCCCTGGCCCAGTTTGATATCCGCAACGCGGTCGCCACCCTCGGCACCGCCACCACCCCCGAGCACCTCGGGCAGCTGTTTCGCGTCACGCATGAGGTGGTCTTCTGCTTTGACGGTGACCGCGCCGGGCGTCAGGCCGCCTGGCGAGCATTGGAAAACAGCCTGCCCGTGATCAAGGAGGGTC
>JAHEDA010000046.1 GCA_024641445.1 Gammaproteobacteria bacterium | reverse complement strand
GCCCTTGCCAAAGGGGGGGTCCAGAAAGACGATGTGAAAGGCCCTGGGAGGTCCGGCGAGATACTGCTGTGCAGTTGCCTGCATAATCTGCCCCGCCGTGCTCTTTAATACACTCAGGTGATCACGCAAGGCCCTGGCCACGAGCGCACTGCTGTCGACAAAGACCGCCTCGTGTGCGCCGCGCGAGAGGGACTCCAGCCCCAGCGCCCCACTCCCCGCAAAGAGGTCCAGGCAGTGCGCACCCTCGATCTCCGGGGCCAACCAGTTAAAGAGTGTCTCGCGAACACGGTCAGGGGTGGGGCGTATACCCTCCACCTCAGGAAAGGTGAACTTGCGACCCCGCCACTCGCCGCCAATGATACGCAGTGTACGCGTACCAGCATGCAACTTCTCTGGCTTACTTACCCTCGACCCCATCACCCACCATTACCGTCACCATCTGATCCGGGTGGATACGACGCTGGAAGGCATCTTTGATCTGCTCTGCCGTCACCGCCTCAATCTTCTTGTTGAAGCCCTGCAGATAATCCAGTGGCAAATTGTAGAAACCAATCATGGCCATGTATTCAACGATCTCGCGGTTACTATCCACGCGCAGGGCAAAACCACCGGTGATACTGTTCTTGGCGTGTTGTAACTCCTCTGCCGTGGGGCCACTCTTTACAAAGTCACGCACCGTCTGCATCAATACATCGCGTGCCTCGCTCGCCTGTCCATTCTTGGTCTGTAGACCCATAATAAAAGGTCCCAGATCGGACATGGGGGCAAAATAACTGTAACTGCTGTAGGCGAGGCCTCGCTTCTCGCGTACCTCTTTCATGATGCGAGAGCCAAAGCCGCCACCACCCAGCACATAATTTCCGACATAGAGGGAAAAATAATCCGGGTCGATACGAGACATACCGGGCTGCCCCACCAGTATGTGGGTTTGCTTGGAGGGAAACTGTCTCGCAACATGCCGTGCATCGGCGAGCGCCATGACCGGCCGCAGCTTGGACGCGTGTTCTCCCGCAGGTAGCTTGCCTACAACCTGATTGGCAATTGCCTCGGCCTGCTGGCGATCGACCGCACCCACCATGGCGATGACGGCATTCTTCGCCACATAATACTTCTTATAGAAAGACTGAATATCCTTCACGGCAATCTTGCGCACTGATGCCGTGGTCCCCAATGGCCGTGAGGCATAGGGATGACCACCATAGATGCCGGTATAAAAAAGATTCTCGGCAATATCACCAGGTGATTGCTCCTGCGCCTCCAGTGAGCTGAGCACCTGCTTGCGCAGACGATCCAGATCAGCCGCGGCAAAACGTGGCTGCTGCAACACGGTTGTGAAGGTATCGAGAGCCTTGGCCAGGATATCTGCCTGAGTAAGAGAGCGCAGGCTGACTACGGCCATATCGCTGAGAGAATCATTTCCCACTACCGCACCGATGCTGTCAAAGCGTTCGGCGATCTGATCAGCATTCAGCGTTCCCGCCCCCTGGTCCAGGAGCGAGTTGGTTAACAAAGCCACACCACCGAGGTCATCACGGGCACTGCCGGCATCAAACACCACGCGCACATCCAGCATGGGTAACTGGGGGGACTGCACAAAGATGACCTTGGCGCCGTTGCTTGTCTGCCAGGTCTGGATATCCGGTCCGTGCTCATTGTTCGAGTTGATCGTCGTTGAGGTTGAATCGTGATTACAGGCGACCAGACCAACGCTGAGCATCAGAACTAAAGTGCGGGTGATACCATGAATTAGTTTCGTCTTTTTCATTTTAGCGAACCATATTGGACATTGGTGGTTGCGGCATAACATCCTTATCCAGGGGTAAAGGATCGAGGATGGCTACGGTCAGGTGTTCGGGGACAAGATATTTTTTTGCTACCTGCTGGATCTGCTCGGCAGTCACAGCCTGTAGCCGCTGAGGGTACTCATCCACACGCTGCCAACCCAGCCCGACCGTCTCCAGCATGCCAAGCTGCATAGCCTGATAGAAGACCGAGTCACGCTCATAGACCTTGCTCGCCAGTACCTGCGCCTTGATGCGCTCCAGCTCATCTTTGCTGACCAGCTCACGCTTGACGCGATCTATTTGCTTCAACAAGGCCTGCTCTACCTCAGCCACCGAGTGTTTATCTGCGGGTGTGGCATCCAGTTCAAACAGGTCGGACTGACGTGAATAAAGATCGTAACCTGCACTGGCACTCGCGACCAATTGTTGCTTACGCACCAGGTCCCTCTGGAAGCGCGCACTGTTACTCCCGCTCAATACACCCGCCAGCATATCCAATGCATAGGGTTCCCAATCCTTCTCCGCTGTCTTCAGGCTTGGGGTCTTGTAGCCCATAATGAGATAGGGGAGCTTGGCCGGTGCGCGCACGGTGATACGGCGCTCACCGGTCTGTTCGGTCTCGTGCCGTGGTTTGAGTTCGGGGATCGTCTGTTTGGCGATGTCACCGTAATACTTCTCAGCCAGCTTGTGTACCTGCTCGGGCTCCACGTCCCCAACAACGACCAGCGTCGCGTTATTCGGGGCATACCATCTGGCATACCAATCACGCAGGTCTTGCACCGACATGTGATTGAGATCGTCCATCCAGCCGATGATGGGTTGATGATAGGGGTTGTTTACAAAGGCCGTGGCGTAAAACTGTTCCGATACCAATGCCTGTGGGTTGTCATCGGTACGGGTGCGGCGCTCTTCCTTGACCACCTCCAGCTCCTTGGTAAATTCGGCTGGCGGCAGGTTTAGATTGCGCATACGGTCGGCCTCCATCTCGAAACTGATAGGTAGGCGACTCTTTTCAAGTTGTTGAAAGTAGGCGGTGTAGTCCTTGGAGGTAAAGGCATTCTCCGAGCCGCCATTCTCGGCAATGATGCGAGAGAACTCACCAGCAGGGTGCTTGGGTGTGCCCTTGAACATCATGTGTTCAAGCATATGCGACAGCCCGGTGATGCCACTGTGTTCATAGCTACCACCCACCTTGTACCAGACCTGCGCCACCACCACCGGGGCACGATGATCCGCTTTGACCACGACCTTGAGACCATTATTAAGGGTGTATTCCTGCACCTGAGGGTCGGCATGTGCAAGCCCAACCGCACTCAAGACCCACATACATATACTTATATATAGACGCCACATCTGGGGTATGATTCCTCTGCTGACCCGATTGGAAGACGGGTGATAGGATAACGCATTCACCGTGGTCATGTCTGAACCTCCATGGTGCTGCAAACACGTGTTTTGATACGGTAGACCATGTTTAGTTTCAAAAAATCTGTAGACAACTCATCTGATCGGCAGGGCCTCCTCGCCCGTCTTACCACTGGCCTGGGCCGCACTCGCCATAGCCTGGGCGACGGCATCGCGGGCCTGCTTGGCACCAGAAAATTGATCGATGCCGACCTGTTGGAGCAGGTCGAAGACATCCTGCTTAGTGCCGATGTTGGGGTGGATGTCACACAACATATCAGTCAGCAGCTTAATCAACAACTCTCACGCAAACAGCTCAACGATGGCGTGGCGGTATTGGACGCGGTACAACAAGAACTCTATGCCGTACTCGAGCCCTGTACCCAACCACTTGATATTGATGACTCAAAAAAACCATTTGTTATTCTGATGGTCGGGGTCAATGGCGCGGGCAAGACCACCACCATTGGAAAACTGGCCCATCAATTCACCGACCAAGGTCGACGTGTGATGCTTGCCGCGGGTGACACCTTCCGCGCTGCGGCAGTCGAGCAACTCCAAACCTGGGGTGAACGCAACAAGGTACCGGTGATTGCCCAGGGTAGCGGCGCCGACAGCGCCTCGGTGATTTACGATGCCCTGCAATCGGCACAGTCACGGCAGATCGATGTGCTCATTGCCGACACCGCCGGACGCCTGCATACACAGTCCAATCTCATGGAAGAATTAAAGAAGGTACGACGCGTCCTCGGCAAACACGGCACCGATGCCCCGCACGAGGTGTTACTCGTACTGGATGCAGGCATCGGCCAGAATGCCCTCATTCAGGCACAGGAATTTCACCAGGCGGTGGGTGTCACCGGCCTCGTCTTGACCAAACTCGATGGCACCGCCAAGGGTGGCGTCATCTTTGCCATTGCCAATAAACTCAAGCTCCCCATCCGCTACATTGGGGTGGGTGAAGGTATCGAAGACCTGCGACCCTTCGATGCCGCGAGTTTCATACAGGCGCTGTTCTCAAGATAGAACCAGGTGATCAACCAACATGATTCAGTTTAATCAGACCAGTAAACGCTACCCCGGTGGGCACGATGCCCTTCTCAATCTGAGCCTGGATATCGAGTCCGGCGAGATGGTGTTTCTAACCGGCCACTCCGGTGCAGGCAAGAGCACCTTTCTAAAACTGGTGGCCCTGCTGGAACGTCCCAGCCGTGGACAATTGATCGTCAATGGTCAGAACCTGGCGAAGATCGGTCGCGGCAAGATCCCCTATTTTCGTCGCAATATTGGCATTATTTTCCAGGACCACCAATTGCTGTTTGATCGCACCGTCTACGACAACGTAGCCCTCCCGTTGATCATCCAGGGACTGCCGCGCGCCGAGGTAGGCAAGCGTGTACGCGCGGCGCTCGATAAGGTCGGTCTGCTAAAAAAGGAAAAGGTTTACCCGATAACTCTCTCCGGTGGTGAACAACAACGTGTGGGCATCGCCCGTGCCGTGGTCCACAAACCGGCCCTGCTGCTCGCCGACGAACCTACCGGTAATCTCGACCCACAGCTCTCGTGGGAGATCATGCAAACCTTCGAGCAGTTCAGTCAGGTAGGTGTCACCGTCGTCGTCGCCAGTCACGACCTTGACCTCATATCACGCATGCAAAATCGTATCCTAGTATTGAAAGATGGCCAGCTCATTGGCGACAGCAAGCAGGTGGCACGCGCATGAATACACGGAATAGCCCCCGTCGCGAAAACACCTACGCTGGCCGTGTTGGTGTGATGACATCCTTACACGGCTATCTCATGAGCCACCTACAGGCCTTCGTCTACAGCCTGGGCCAACTCTGGCGTGCGCCGCTTTCCATGGTGATGACAGCGGCGGTGATCGGCATTGCCCTGGCACTCCCTACCGGCCTCAACGTTTTGCTCAACAATGCACAACAACTCAGTGGGCAGTGGGGCAACGCCGTACAGATTTCACTGTTCCTGAAGGGGGGTGTCTCCCCCGCACGTGCACATGAGTTACAGAAAAATCTCCAGCGCATGCCCGAGATCAGTCAGGTGGATTTCATCTCACCAGAGCAGGCGCTGGAGGAGTTCAAACGCCTGTCGGGATTTGGTGATGCCCTCAAGGCCCTGGATGAAAATCCACTCCCGGCCGTCTTAGTGATTCAACCGAGTCTGGCCACACGTGATCATGTTGCCCTGGAAAATCTGCTGCAACGTCTGCGTGGATTACAGGATGTGGACGTCGCACAACTTGATGAAAACTGGCTGCGCCGACTCTCCGCCATCATGTCTTTTGTGCAACGTGGCCTGTTTCTACTCTCTGGCATGCTCGCGCTCGCGGTGATACTGGTAGTGGGTAATACGATTCGTCTGGCGATTCAAAATCGGCGTGACGAAATCGTGGTCATTAAGCTCATTGGCGGCACCGATGCCTTTATCCGCCGCCCATTTCTCTATACCGGTCTCTGGTATGGGCTAATGGGTGCCGGTATCGCCTATCTACTCATCGCGATTGCACTGTTCCTCCTGAGTGGGCCTGTACAAGAACTATCCAGCCTTTATCAGAGCAAATTCGACCTGCTGGCCATCGACTTTCGGACCCTGGCGAGCCTACTTGTCGTCAGTGTGTTGCTAGGCCTTGGCGGGTCCTGGTTGGCGGTGGGCCGCCACTTGCGCGAGATTGAACCACGCTAAAGCCCTTGCAGGATTGGGCCGATGACACATACAGTGCACCCGTACCCCAAGGCATAAAACCAGAACAATGAGCGAACAAATGACCCGCATCATGGTAGTGGATGGCTCGGCCGTGACCCGCCAGGTACTGGCCCGCAGCCTGCTATCCGAGATCCCCAACGCCGAGGTTATTGCCTGTGAGAATGCGAAGGAGGCCTTGGAGCAATTAGAGCAGGGTCGCTTTGAACTCATCACTACCGCGCTGATGCTGCCCGATCAGGATGGCCTGACCCTGTGTCGCGCGATCCGTAATTCACGTAGCCACCATTACACCCCCGTCATTGTCGTCTCGGGGGATGCCGACTCGCGCCTCTTGCGTGAGGGCTTCGAGGCCGGTGTTACGGATTATTTCGACAAGTCTAAGGGTTACAAGGCCTTCGGTGCCTTCATCCGCTCCTTCATCCAGCGCAACACCGGCATGATGGGCTCCATTCTCTTTGCTGAGGATAGTGCGACGGCGGCGACGGTCATCAGCAAGACCCTGGAGCGGCATGGCCTCAAGGTTACCCACGTCACCAATGCCGAGGCCGCACTGCATAAACTGGAAGAGGCGGAGCAGCAGGGCAACGATGTGGCCAATACCTATGACCTCGTCATCACCGATTTCTACCTCCAGGGCAAGATGACCGGTGGTGACCTCCTCCATGCGATCCGTGCCCGCCTGCACCACTCACAGCAGGAGATGCCGGTGCTGGTACTCACCAGTAACGACGACCAGAATACTCAGGTTGAGGTCTTCCACGCAGGGGCTAATGACTTCGTCACCAAGCCGATTGTGGAAGAGATCCTGCTGGCACGTGTGCGCGCCCTGCTCCTGATCCGCCACCAATACACTGCGCTCAAGCAACAGACCGAAACCATGCGCTGGATTGCCGCCACGGATAGCCTCACCGGCACCCGCAGCAAGCGTTATCTGGTGGACAATGGTGAGGACTATCTACGCAATCCAGACAACCAATCGGTGTGGGGTCTGTTGATTGATATAGACTTCTTCAAGCAGATCAACGACACCCTTGGACACATCACCGGTGACCACGTCCTGGCCGACCTCGGCGACCAGCTCAATGCCAGTTTCTCCGACAGTATGACTGTACGCTTTGGCGGTGAGGAGTTCTGCGTCCTGATACCGCATACCACGGCCGATAAGATGTTGGAACGGGCTGAACAACTCCGCATGGATGTCAAAACCCTCAAGCCCGGCGGTGTGGACATCACCATTAGCCTGGGACTCATTTCCTCCGCCGATTACCCGGACATCAACCTCACCCGTTTCCTCTCCCAGGCTGACAAGGCCCTCTACGCCGCAAAGGAACGTGGCCGTAATCGTGGCTGCGTTTTCACCCCCGACGGCATTCTCGACATCCCCCAGGCCTAAACGCCCTATCATTAACCGGTGAATTATCAATTATTTACGATTTGAACTTTGATAGGGTTTGGCACTCTAAATCATCGAGTGCTAATATTGGGTCATCCTAGGACCCAGGGGGAACATACAATGACCAAAGGTCTTGAACTACAGCTGGCGGTACCCACCGGCAGCATCGAAGCCTACACCAGCGCCGTGGCGCAGGTGCCGTTGCTCAGTGCCGAGGAAGAGGTACGTCTGGCCACCCGCCTGCAAGAAGACGGTGACCTGGATGCCGCCCGTCAACTGGTACTTTCACACCTGCGCTTCGTGGTGCATATCGCCCGCAGCTACAGCGGCTATGGCCTGCCCCACGCCGACCTGATTCAGGAGGGAAATATTGGCCTGATGAAGGCAGTCAAACGCTTCGACCCGACTATGGGTGTGCGGCTGGTTTCCTTCGCGGTGTACTGGATTCGTGCCGAGATGCATGAATTTATCCTGCGCAACTGGCGCATCGTCAAAGTGGCCACCACCAAGGCACAGCGCAAGCTGTTCTTCAATCTGCGTAGCTCCAAGAAGCACCTTGGCTGGTTCACCAACGATGAGGTCAATGCGGTGGCCGAAGACCTTGGTGTGAGTAAGCGCGAGGTGCTGGAGATGGAGTCCCGCCTCAGCGGTCATGATGTGGCCTTTGATGCCCGCGACGATCAAGATGACGAGCAGGTCATGGTTGCGCCGTCGACATACCTGGAAGATATCCGCTACGAGCCTTCCCGACAGCTCGAAGAGGCCGACTGGAGCGCACATAACGTGGAGCGCCTGCAAAATGCCATGCTGACTCTGGATGACCGCAGCCGCGATATCGTAGAGCGTCGCTGGCTCAAGGAAGACAACAAGGCAACCCTGCAAGACCTGGCTGACGAGTATCATGTCTCGGCAGAGCGTATTCGACAGTTGGAGAGCAATGCCATGAAAAAGCTGAAGTCTGCTCTGCTCTAAGAATTAACAAGTCCTAAACTGGAAAGGCCTCTCACGAGGCCTTTTTTTATGGCTCCCGTGCAACCAGCAGCTATTTGCCGGTATCTTCCAAACCATCGAGGTCTATCATATCCGGCTCTGGCACCGAGTCACCAATATCCAAATCATTTATATCATCCGCAACGACCCCTGCTTCCTCATCGCCTGCCTCATCACCGACCATAGGCACGACTATCTGACGACGTATCTTCTGATTGAGTTGATGTAACTGGTTCTCTAGGTGTTTTACACCATCCTTCTTGCCACCACCACCGTACATCGACATATACTCTTTCATCATTGATTCGATGGTCTTCACCGCATCGTCCAGTTCCTGTCCCAGACGTGCATTCTCTGTGCGCATCGACTCAAGCGTCTCAGATGTACCAGCAGGTTTATCTTCGCCTTTAAAATCATTAATCACGCCTACAGCATCATTAATGACTCGCTGGTAGTGCTCGGTGACCTGTTCGATCTCCTGATTCAGGGTCAATATTGCCTCAGACTCTGAGCGTGAAACTATCTTGATAATCTTGTTATAGACAGCCTTCTCGGCACCCATCAGTCGCTTCGCCCCGACAGTTGCACGCTCCTCATCCATCTTCTGATTCTCAAGCAGGAGATTGTGCAGAAAACTCATACGTACAGGTTCGCGTTTGCGGATCATTTCTACAAGGCGACGGAGTAACTCGATTTCCTGCTTGTCACGGCGACGTACGCGCTGATTCAGGATAATAAAAATCGACGCTACCACTACGCCTACCTCGGCGATGATAATCAGTATAGAGGACAAAGTCTCGCTGCCAATATATGCTTCCATTAGCCCAGTAATTCCCTCGCTCAAATTAGACCTTGAGATCGGCCTGTTCTGCTGCGATCTTTTTGGCTCGACGTTTACGCATCATTAAATACAGCGGTATACCGATACCAAAGAGTACAAGATTGGCAACAAGTGTAAACACCGTTAGACGAATTGCCTTGCTACCAAACAGCCCCTTATCCGCCTCAGCCTGTGCCGACTCGGTCGGCTTTGTCTCTGCATTGACTCCGGTCTTCGCGGCAAGGGGCGCTGATTCATCCCCTGCCTCAGCGGGTGCAGCAACAGGCGGTGTGGGTGTAGCTTTCTCGGGCGAGATCGTCGCGGCATGTTCCTGCTTGATGGCCTTTTCTTCCAGCGCAGAGATCATTTCCTGGGGAGGGTCCATTTTCCGCAACTCTTGATTGAAATCCATCTTGAATTGCACACCATTGAAGCGCGTGCCAACTACGGTCACGGTCACCCTTTTACCGCCAAGGGTGGCAGGCAGTTCACTGCTCCAGGTATCGGCATCCATTTGCGGGATGATCTTAGAATGTCCCTCGGGGTCCATCAATTGCATGGAGATACTCTCCGGGCGAAGCATCCCGGGTGATGGCATCACCTTGAGACGATACATGTGCTTGTCTTTAAGCTCCTCGATTTGTACCTTCACCGGGCTGCCGATAATCGACACGGTATGGTGCAGTTCGCGACTGAAGGTCGGGCTCTCTGCGCGTACGACCAGATCATATTTACCGGGATGACTAAATTTTCGTACCACGCCCGAATACACCCCGTCACCGGCCAGTTGGTCCGCATCCACGCCATTATCACGCAGTTCATCGTGGTTGGTCTCTTTACCGCTCTGAGATAGGCTCAGGCTGAAACGGGTTACATCGCGGACTTCCTTGCGCGAAATGGTCTTGCCATCCTCCGTCAGGCGCGCACGCACCTGCAAGTCCTCTTCACCCAGCAGGATATTGTTTGGCAACTTATCAACCTTCAGGCGCAGGTTTGTTACCACCATGACCCGATTATCCGGGTCGAGTTTTGACTCCAACCGCCACTCACCCGCCTCGGGTTTTTTCACTGTGATCAGGTCATAGTTCATCTCGTGTGCCCATTTCACATTCTTGGGGTGTTGGGCAAAGCCCCAGCTCTTGCCACTCGGGCTGCTCACCTTGCTGTCTTTTCCATTCTCGCCATGAAAAACCAGCAGGGTAAAGTCACTAACGCTCTTGTCGACACTAAATTTATTATCTTTCAGGGGTACCGCATCGGCAGCGACAGATTTCTCAAACATGTGCAGAAAGGTGCGCTCTAGCATGTCGGCACTCACCGCCTCAGCATAACGTCCATCAGTGGCGAGAGAAAGGGTCTTCAACAGTTCAGCGTCGGCATTTTTCGACAGTGCAATGGTGTTGATCGTGACATCACTCTCATGCAGACGTGGCAAAATCTCTTCCATCAGTCGCTTGCGTGATGCAGCGCTAACCTTGGGGTCCTTGGAGATATCCACCATGCCGTCGGTCAGCAGGATCAGACTACGGCGACTATTGGGGTCACGCTGTTTCCAGTCCACTGTTGCGCGCTTAATCGCCTCTTCGATATTGGTGTAAAGCCCGCGAGAGTGAATCCGGTCTGCCTCTTGTCGCGCAACATTTCGCCAGCGCTCATCCACCTTATCCAACTGTACTTGCATATTTACATATTGACCAAAGGTCCAGACTCCGGCACGAGTACCATCGGGTAGTAGCCCCACCAGGAGTTTGAGTGCGGGTGCGCGCAGGTTTTTGGGATCGTTTTGTTTCATGCTGCCAGAGATGTCGATGAGCACACGCACATCTGACTTCACCTCGGCACGAACCGAATGCACTGCCAACAGGAGTAGCAGGGCAATTGCCAACACCTTTGGAAAGGACATCAGTCCTGACCCGGACAAACTGAGAGTTTTGTTTCGCATAGCGCCGCAAATAATTGTTGTGTGAAGGTTTTATCGGAATTTTGTCGCGATTCCTTTAATACCTTACTGGAAGACCCCGTCAATTACCACGGCGTTTGAATTCGACGACCGGATATTCAAAACAAAAACGGCCCCGCAGGGCCGCTTGTCACATACTATGGGCGTACCCGTGGGATGGATTATCCAAAGATCACGGACAGGAAGGACAGCCAGGCAAGTGCAACTAGGGCGATAACAATTGCCATGGGAAAGTTCTGGAAGGTGAACATCTCTTTCATAACCATTACTCCAAGTAAAAAACCTGATTTCTGTATAAGTAAATTCTAATTTACTCGTCCCTGCGCTTCAAGGGCGTGTCAGGGATATTCCTGGGGATGCGGGGGTCATCGTCATCCATGAGGATACGATATGCCGGCCCCTCCATATCCTCAAATTGGCCGCTTTTTACTGCCCACATAAAGGCCCAGATAGCGATACCGATTATCACTACGCCGATGGGGATGAGTAGATACAGAATCTCCATTAACCCGCCTTTTGAACCTCTTTCGAGCTATTTTTAGCCAATCGAAGCGCATTCAGCACCACGATCAAGGAACTTCCAGACATCCCAATCGCCGCCATCCAGGGGGCAATAAAGCCCATCGCGGCCAGCGGCAGGGCCACCAGATTATAGAGGATCGCCCATGCAAAGTTCTGACGAATAATGCCTAGTGTACGTCTGGCCACCACCACGGCCTCCGGTAGTCGCGTCAGGTACTCCGATAACAACACCATGTCGGCACTGGCCTGGGCCAATTGTGTCCCGCTGCCCATGGCGATGGATACCTGCGCCCCAGCCAGTACCGGGGCATCATTGACGCCATCACCCACCATGGCCACCACCGCTCCATTGGACTGTAAGGCCTTGAGGTAGGCCAATTTGTCCTGGGGTTGTTGGCGCGCCTGGAAATGAGAAACACCCAGCTCCGTCGCAACGGCTCGCACAGCAGCCGTGTCATCGCCACTGAGCAAATGCACCTGAATCCCCAGACCTGCCATCGCCGCCACAGCCTCGACGGCCTCAGGCCGGAGGATGTCACGCAACCAGAATCTCGCCACGATGCCGTCATGATTGGCCAGGACTACTTCACTGCAACCCGGTACAGGGGTGGCTGTCTCAAACACCTTAGTTGACAGACCCAAGGCAAATGCCCGCTCACCAATGCGGTAAGACACCCCATTTACTGTCCCACTGATACCTTGCCCTGGCGTCGCGACGATATCTGTGGCCACAAATTTTTCGGTTGTCACATGTGATAGCGCACGGGCCAGGGGATGTTCGGAGCCTTGCTCCAAGGCACTGGCAATCGTGCGAATCTCGGTCTCGTCTTGGTGATTCGTTATCAATACGCGTTCGAGCGCAAGGCGACCGTAGGTGAGGGTGCCGGTCTTATCGAATACGATGTCTGTGGCACGAGCGAGAGTCTCGAGGGCATGTCCCCGTGTCGTCAACATACCATTTCGCGTCAGTGCACCGGTTGCCACCGTCAAGGCAATGGGTGTCGCCAAGGAAAGGGCACAGGGACAGGTCACCACCAGTATTGATAATACGATCCAGAATGCCTGTGCCGGTTGCAGCAACCACCAGTACCCACCCACAATGAGTGCAACCAGTAACAAACCCGCCACAAACCACGCCGCCACCCGATCTGCCATCAACGCCATTGCAGGCTTTTCAGTCTGAGCGCGATCCAGCAGGCGTTGGATTGCCGCCAAAACCGTGTCTTCACCCACATGCTCGACAACAATTACTAACGGGCTTTCTATATTTACCGTCCCGCCGATTACGCT
>JAHEDA010000301.1 GCA_024641445.1 Gammaproteobacteria bacterium | reverse complement strand
GCGGCACCGGATCAGTCGGTGCTCGACCAGATTACGCAATTGGCCGAGGTCAGCGGGCAGCACGATGAACTGGCACTGGCCATGAGCATGCTGGGGCTGGCCGCACGGAGTAGCACTCCGAAGGGTGTCGATGACGAGTTTCATGCCCTGTTCATCGGGCTGGGGCGTGGTGAGCTGGTGCCCTATGGCTCCTGGTATCTCACCGGTTTTCTGATGGAGCGCCCGCTGGCGCTATTGCGCGATGACCTTGCGGCCCTGGGCTACGAGCGCGCGGAGGCCACGCACGAACCGGAGGACCACATCGCCGCCCTGTGCGAGGTCATGGACATGTTGATCCGTGACAATCGTGGCTTGGCGGTACAGACCGATTTCTTTAACGCGCACCTGGCCAACTGGGCAGTGCGTTTCTTTCAAGACCTGACCCAGGCCAGGCACGCGGTGTTCTATCGCGCGGTCGGCCGCTTTGGTCGGGCCTTGCTGGAACTGGAACAGAATTATCTGAGTATGAAAGTCTGACGTAACGAGAGCAGTAATTATTTTGGAGGAGTCCACCATGAAAAAAGAGCGCAAACCTTCTGTACCACAACGCCGGGACTTTCTGCGCGGCAGCATCGCCGCGGGCGCGGGTGTCGCCATCGCTGCGACCTTGCCAAGCATGGCGGTGGCCGCGACTAGCAATGCCGTGGATGACACGCACAAGCGTGACGCTGGCTATCAGTTGAGCCAGCACGTCGCCGAATATTACAAAACCTGCACGCGCTGATCGCCGTCGCATCTCATCCCATCGGAGGAATCCACATGAAACTAACGAAAAAGTCCGATCACGTTCAGTCGGAGTCAGCGCAGGGATTGCCCGCACACGCGAGTCATGATGCGGCTACAGGCTCCAGTATTGACCGCCGTACCTTCCTGCGTAACTCCAGCCTGATGGCGGGTGGCACCATCCTGGCAACAGGCCTGGGTGCGGGCATGATGAAGAAGGCCGTGGCCAAGGCCGATGCCGGCAAGAAGGGCGAGGCCACACAGGTCAAGACTATCTGTACCCATTGCTCGGTGGGTTGCGGTGTCATCGCCGAGGTAAAGAATGGTGTGTGGACTCGACAGGAACCCGCCTTCGATCACCCGTTCAATCTGGGTGCACACTGTGCCAAGGGCGCGGCGGTGCGTGAGCACGGCCACGGTGAGCGGCGTCTGAAATATCCCACCAAACTCGTGGACGGTAAGTGGAAGAAGATCTCGTGGGAAGAGGCAATCAACGAGATCGGTGACAAGCTGCTGGAGATCCGTAAGAAGGCCAGCCCCGATTCCGTTTACTGGTTAGGTTCGGCCAAGCACAATAATGAACAGGCCTATCTGTTCCGCAAGTTCGCCGCCATGTGGGGTACCAATAATGTGGACCATCAGGCGCGTATCTGTCACTCCACCACGGTGGCGGGTGTGGCGAACACCTGGGGCTACGGCGCCATGACCAACTCCTACAATGACATCCACAAGTCGAAGGCTATCCTGGTCATCGGTGGCAATCCGGCCGAGGCGCACCCGGTGTCGTTGATGCACATCTTCAAGGCGAAGGAAGAGAATCATGCGCCATTGATCGTGATCGACCCGCGCTTTACGCGCACGGCCGCGCACGCCGATCAATATCTCAAGATCCGCCCCGGCAGCGATGTGCCGATCATCTGGGGCATGTTGTGGCATATCTTCAAGAATCATTGGGAGGATAAAGAGTTTATCCGCCAGCGTGTTTACGGTATGGATGAGATCCGCAAAGAGGTGGCCAAGTGGACACCGAAAGAGGTTGAGCGCGTCACTGGCGTGCCCGAGGCCGAGGTGTACGAAGCGGCCAAGACCATGGCCAAGCATCGTCCCGGCACCTTCATCTGGTGTATGGGCGGTACCCAGCACACCATCGGTAACAACAACACCCGCGCCTACTGTGTCTTCCAATTGGCGTTAGGCAACATGGGCGTGGAGGGGGGTGGCACCAATATCTTCCGTGGTCACGATAATGTACAGGGCGCTACCGACCTGGGAGTGCTCGCCGATACCCTGCCGGGCTACTACGGTCTGGCCGAGGGGTCGTGGAAACACTGGGCCAAGGTGTGGGACCTTGACTATGAATGGGTGAAGGGGCGCTTTGACCCTGGTAGTTATGAAAAGAGCGGCGATAAGCCGGTACCGGTGATGGAGGCCAAGGGTATCCCGGTCTCACGTTGGATCGATGGTGTGTTGGAGGACAAGGCCAACATTACGCAGAAGGACAATGTCCGCGCCATGATCTTCTGGGGCCATGCCCCCAACAGCCAGACTCGTGGCGTTGAGATGAAGAAGGCGATGGAGAAACTCGAACTACTGGTGGTGGTAGACCCGTACCCCACGGTCTCCGCCGTCATGCATGACCGCAAGGATGGCGTCTATCTCCTGCCAGCCTCCACGCAGTTCGAAACCTATGGCTCGGTCACCGCATCCAATCGTTCGCTGCAATGGCGCGACAAGGTGATCGAACCCCTGTTCGAGTCACTGCCCGATCATGTGATCATGTACAAACTGGCGAAGAAACTGGGTGTCGAGAAACAGATGTTCAAGAACATTAAGGTCACGAATGATGAACCGCTGATTGAAGACCTCACCCGCGAGTTTAATCGCGGCATGTGGACCATCGGTTATACCGGCCAAAGCCCTGAGCGCATGAAGCTGCAACAGAAAAACTGGGGCATGTTTGACTTCACCTCACTCAAGGCCGAGGGTGGCCCGTGCGATGGCGAATACTACGGCATGCCGTGGCCGTGTTGGGGAACGCCGGAGATGAAACACCCCGGTACACCCAATCTCTATGACACCAGCAAAAGCGTCAAAGATGGTGGCCTGACCTTCCGCGCCCGCTTTGGTACAGAGTACAAGGGTACCAATCTGCTGGCCGAGGGATCGTATTCAAAGGGCTCTGGCATCAAGGACGGTTATCCTGAATTCACTGCTGACATGCTGAAGAAGCTGGGCTGGTGGGATGACCTTAACGCGAAAGAAAAGGCCGCGGCCGAGGGCAAGAACTGGAAGACCGACCTCTCCGGTGGTATTCAGCGTGTCGCCATCAAGCACGGCTGTTCACCCTTTGGTAATGCCAAGGCCCGCGCGATCGTCTGGACCTTCCCTGACCCGGTACCGGTGCATCGTGAGCCGCTGTACACCAGTCGCCGTGACCTGGTGAAGGACTATCCGACCTACGAGGATCGCAAGGCTTTCTGGCGACTGCCCACACGTTACGCCTCGATCCAGGCGCGCGACTACTCCAAGGACTTTCCGATCATCCTCACCTCCGGGCGATTGGTGGAATACGAGGGTGGTGGTGACGAGACGCGTTCCAATCCCTGGTTGGCGGAGTTACAGCAGGAGATGTTTGTCGAGGTGCATCCGCGCGATGCCAACAACGCCGGCATCAAGGCCG
>JAHEDA010000300.1 GCA_024641445.1 Gammaproteobacteria bacterium | reverse complement strand
CTGAATACGTCTCTGGTGGTTCCAGTGCAGGCTCAGCCATCGCGGTGGCACAGGGGCTGGTAAGTTTTTCGTTAGGGACGGACACCGCCGGTTCAGGCCGGGTCCCGGCCGCGTTCAATAATATTGTCGGTGTCAAACCCACTCGGGGTCTGCTGAGCGCGAGCGGTGTCGTCCCTGCGTGCCGCAGTCTCGATTGCGTTTCTATTTTTGCCATGGAGATGGCCGATGCCGCAGTGGTGTGGGAGGTCTCGGCACAGTTTGATCAGACCGATGCCTATGCGCGACCAACGCAGCGACCAACACTGGGTACGCGCGCGATACCATCACAAGGTTTTCGCTTCGGTATACCACGGCCAGAACAGCTGGCCTTCTTTGACAACGTGGATACACCCCATCTATTTAATAGTTCGGTCGTGCGCCTGGAGGCACTCGGAGGTATCGCGGTGGAGCTCGATTTCACCCCTTTTCTGGAGTGCGCGCGCCTGTTGTATGAAGGGCCGTGGGTGGCCGAGCGTTATGCCGCGATAGAGGCCTTTATCAAAAGGGATACGCAGGCCCTGTTCCCGGTGACGCGTGAGATCATTACCTCGGCTTTAGAAAAGACGGCGGTCTCGACCTTTCAGGGCATGTATCGTCTGCAGGAATTGCTGCGAAGGTCCGAGTCAGTGTGGCAGGACGTGGATGTCATACTCACCCCAACCGCTGGCACTATATATAAGGTGGCAGAGGTCGAGGCCAATCCTATCCAGCTCAATAGCAACCTGGGCTACTACACCAACTTCATGAACCTGCTCGATCTTGCTGCCGTGGCGGTCCCCGCCGGGTTTCAGCGCGACGGTCTGCCCTTCGGCGTTACCCTGTTTGCCCCCGCCTTCCTCGACCGTGAACTGATGCGACTGGGTGAACGTTTACACCGCAGCCAGCGTTTACCCCTCGGCGCCACCCAGCTATGTATCAGCGATACTGAAATCTCGATGCCGAGTCCCGGAGATGAGGTCTTGGTCGCGGTGTGTGGGGCACATATGTCGGGTCTGCCCCTAAATCACCAGCTCACTCGACGCGAGGCACGACTTATCTCCCGCACACACACCTCTCCACACTATCGTTTTTATGCCCTGCCGGGTGGTCCACCCAAGCGGCCGGGTCTTTTGCGCGTAGTGGCGGGTGGTGCGGCCATCGCACTGGAGGTGTGGTCAATGCCGAGCCGACGCTTGGGTGAATTTATACAAGACATCCCCGCCCCCCTGGGTATTGGCAGTATTGAGCTGGCGGATGGTTCGCGCGTACCCGGATTTTTGTGCGAGGCCTATGCGGTTGAAGGAGCAGAGGAGATTACATACCTAGGAAGTTGGCGTGACTACCTAACCCATCAGACAACGGTTCTGGACTAAAGTCAGGTGTCGTCTGATTTTGAGTTCCAAATGTATTTACACGTTTACGCCTTATCAAGAAACTCTGTCATCAAAATTTCACTAAAGATCAGCGCCTCTCGCCCGACAATGGTTATGCACCGAAAGAGTGCGATGACCAAATAACGGACTCGGAAATACTCATGTCCCTGCAGGAGGCAATACCATGAAATTTTTATCCAATCTTCGCATTGGTACCAAGCTGCTGTTACTCACGGCGATTCCAACGTTAGCCCTCATGGTGTTTGCCCTGCTCTCGATCAGCGGCAAGCTATCGGTGAGTCACCAGATGGGTAATGTTGAGACCCAGGCCAGCCTGGTCTCGCGCATCAGCGCGCTGGTGCATGAGTCGCAGAAGGAACGCGGCATGACCGCCGGGTTTCTTGCCAGTGGCGGCAAGAGTTTTGCCAGTGAGATCGGCGCGCAACGCAAGAATACCGATGACAAGGCCAATGCCTTGCAGCAAAAGCTGGCTGAGGTGGACAAGTCGGCGCTGGGGGAGAAATTTCTCGCGGGCCTAGACCGGGCCATGGAGATGCTGGCGCAACGCAACGATAAGCGTCAGCAGATATCCGCCCTTCAGATCGCTACGGGTGATGCCATTGGCTACTACACCAAGATGAATGGTGCCTTTCTTGGTGTCGTGAGCGAGATGGCGGCAGGGAGTGTGACCGCCGAGGCCTCGATGCAGGTAACCGCCTATGTCAGTTTTCTCGAAGGCAAGGAACGTGCGGGGATAGAGCGTGCCGTGCTGGCCGCAGTGTTTGCGCGTGACCACTTCAACGAAGGTGAGTATCGCAAGTTTGTCGAGCTGGTCGAGGACCAGAAGGTCTATATCAATACCTTTAACCGCTTTGCCTCGGATGAATCCGTAAGCTTTTACAATCGGACGATAAACGATGCTGTCGTCGCCGAAACCGAGGCCATGCGCCAAAAGGCCTTTGATAAGGCTAGCCAGGGTGGTTTTGGTGTGACCTCGCAGGATTGGTTCGCCAGGCAGACCGCCAAGATCAACCTGCTGAAGAAAGTCGAAGATCATCTATCCAGTCAGTTGCTGGGGTTCGTTGATACCAAACAATCCGCGGCGCAGAGTGACGTAACGTTTTATGTTGGCTTCGCCGCAGTCGTATTGATCGTGGTGGCGCTGGGTTATTTCCTGATCTCAAAGGGTATTCGTCAACCCCTGCAAGAGATGGTGCGCGTGGCCAAGGCCCTGGTCGAGGGTGACCTGAGTGTGCGTGTGGCCCTGAGCGGCAAGGACGAGACCGGCCAGGCCTTGGCATCAATGCACGATATGGTGGATCGCCTGTCCGGGATTATTCGTGACATTCATCAGGCCACCGACACCATGGCCAATGCGGCCGATCAGGTCAATGGTGCAGCACAGAGTATCAGTCAGTCTACCAGCGAACAGGCCGCCAGCGTGGAAGAGACCTCGGCATCGCTGGAGCAGATGAGTGCGAGTATTACGCAGAACGCCGAGAACGCCCACCAAACTTCGTCGATTGCCAATGAGGTGGCGACGCAGGCCGAGAATGGCGGTAAGGCGGTGGCGGAGACGGTCGAAGCGATGAAGCAGATTGCTGGCAAGATTAACCTTATTGAAGACATCGCCTATAAGACAAATCTGTTGGCGCTCAATGCAGCGATCGAGGCGGCGCGTGCCGGCGAACACGGTAAGGGCTTTGCGGTGGTGGCCGATGAGGTGCGCAAGCTGGCAGAGCGTAGTCAGACCTCGGCGCAAGAGATCACCGAGCTGGCACAAAACTCAGTGCAGGTTGCTGAACGTGCGGGTAAGGTCATTATGGATGCCGTGCCGAATGTGAAGAAGACCGCTGCACTGGTGGAGGAAATCAATGCCGCCTCCGAGGAACAGGCCAGTGGCGTTAAGCAGGTAGGCACTGCAATGGATCAACTCGACAAGATGTCACAACAGGGTGCGGCTTCCTCCGAGGAATTGGCGAGTACTGCCGAAGAGATGACCGCGCAGGCGGAAGAGCTAAAGAAGGTCGTGAGCTTCTTCCGTTTGGACGATACCGGGAAAGCAGCAT
>JAHEDA010000299.1 GCA_024641445.1 Gammaproteobacteria bacterium | reverse complement strand
CGGTCACCACTGAAAAAGAAGCTGAGAATCAGGGGGGAGACAATCGCACCATGGGCCGAAAGTTCACCGTTCCCTATGGCCTGTACATGACTCATGGTTTCGTCTCCGCGCACCTGGCGGAACAGACTGGGTTCAGTGACGATGACATGACTCTTCTGCTTGAGTCGCTGACCAATATGTTCGAGCATGACCGCTCCGCCGCCCGTGGCGAAATGACGACTCGCGGCCTCTACCTCTTCAAGCATGACAGCAAACTCGGTAACGCCCAGGCACATAGCCTGTTTGAGCGCATTGAGGTGTCACGCGCGTCTGAAGGGGTGGCGCGTAGTTTCAATGACTACAAGGTGAGCGTGAACGATGCTGGTTTGCCGTCTGGCGTTTCGTTGCAGCGAATCGTCGGGTAGTTGGTTAGGCATTGTTTGCACACAATTACATCACCACCAGACCACAGACGGGCAAGCCCGTACTGAGGTTTTGTCGGGAGGGAAATCGTCGTGTAGAGACAAATGCGGGTGTCGGTGTAGTTCCAGGTTACGGTGAATATGCTCAATAACCATCGTGCAGGCGATTTCGATGGCGGTGAGTCGCAAAAGATTCAAACGAGGGTGAGCTGAGAAGTTGCGTTTAGCAAATAAGGCAACATCCACGATATGCTACACTGTACTACAATGTAGTTATTGGGAGTATGAGCATGACAGTTACTAGCATTCGCCTTCAGGAAGACCTAGAAAACTTGCTGGAAAAGGCCTCAACACGTCTGCATCGTAGCAAAAACTGGCTTATCAATCAGGCGCTTAGGGAGTATCTGGAACGAGACCGACTGGAGCAGCAACGCTGGCAAGAGACGATGGATGCCCTGAAATCGGCAAGTACAGGCAAGGTGGTCAGTTCTGATGAGGTGCATGCCTGGTTGGCGAGTTGGGGCAAGGATAACGAGCTACCTCCCCCCAAGCCATGAAAATCGACTATAGCAAGGAGGCCATTACCGATTTAGCAAGACTGAGGGAGTTTATCGCCGTTCATGACCCTGCTGCTGCGGGGCGCTATGCGCAAAGTCTACTGGAGGGTATTTCCCGCCTGCACGATCAACCAGGGCTCGGGCACCCGGTGATTTATGCGCCAGAACCCGAGAGCATTCGAGACCTGATCGTCGGTGCTTATATCGTGCGCTATGCCTTATTAAGTGAACAGATAGTGATATTGCGCGTCTGGCATCACCGGGAGGACTGGAAATAACCGGTCAGTTATGGACGAAGATCAGACCCTCATGCTCTCGGCCTTACAACACTACGCTTACTGCCCACGTCAGTTCGCGCTGATTCATATCGAACAGGTATGGGAGGAAAACCGCTTCACCGCCGAAGGGCGTGTATTGCACGAGCGAGTGGATAGTGGCATCGCGGAGCAGCGGCGCAGTACGCGGTATGAACGCAGTGTGCTGCTGCAATCGCAACGGTTTCGCCTCACCGGCAAAATGGATCTCCTGGAAATTGAAGAGGACGATCCGCCCCGTTATTTTCCGGTGGAATACAAACGCGGCAAACCCAAAGTGGAAGCCTGGGATCGTATTCAGCTTTGCGCCCAGGCGTTATGTATCGAGGAAATGCGTAGTGTCCAGGTCAGCGAAGGCGCGATCTGGTATTGGGAAGTGCGCAAACGTGAGCCTGTTGTTATCGACGGTGTTTTGCGGGCAGCAACCATCGCCGTAATCGAAGGTGCACATGCCTTGCTGGCTTCCGGGCATACACCACCGCCCATTGAGGACAAGAAACGCTGCCGGGCCTGTTCACTGGTTGACCTGTGCGAGCCGGAGGCATTTCGGCGCGATCATTCAGCCGACTATATCAATGAGTTATTTCCGCAATGAAGAAACTGCTCAACACCCTCTACATTACCCGCCAGGAGAGTTACCTGCACAAGGAGCGCGAGACCATTGTCATCAAGCAAGGCGATGACAAGCTCGGTCAGTTTCCGGCCTTGACGGTCGGCAACATTCTTTGTTTCGGGCAGGTATCGGTATCACCCTTTCTTATGGGTTATTGTGGGGAGCAGGGTATCGGCCTAGCGTTTTATACCGAGTACGGAAAATTCCTGGCGCGGGTGCAGGGTAAGCAAACCGGCAATGTCTTGTTACGGCGCGCCCAATATCGCTGGGCGGATGACGATGAAAAATCTACATCAGTAGCCAGATTGATGGTGGCCGCGAAAATCGCGAATGGTCGCGCCGTGCTGATGCGCGAAATACGCAACCATGGCGACAACCCAGTATTACAGTCAGTAGTTGAAAAGCTCGCCACCAGTCTACGCCGTGTTCAGCATGCAGCCTCAGTCGAGGAAACCATGGGGATAGAAGGTGATGCGGCAAATAGTTATTTTGGCGTGTTCAACGACCTGATTCGCGGCAGCGGTTTTGCCTTCGGTGGGCGTGTGCGCCGGCCACCGACCGATCCGGTCAATGCGCTGTTGTCCTTTGTGTATTCGCTCATTACCAATGAATGCGCCTCCGCCCTGCAGGGAATTGGTCTTGATCCGTATGTCGGGTTTTTACATAAAGATCGTCCAGGACGTGTCAGTCTCGCACTGGATGTGCTGGAAGAATTTCGCGCGCCCTTGGCGGATCGTTTTGTACTGACGTTAATCAACCGGCGGCAAATTCAATTGTCGGATTTTGTTACAGAGGCAAGCGGTGCTGTGCGATTAACCGATGATGCACGTAAAACACTCCTTACTGCTTATCAGGAACGCAAACAGACCGAGATCAATCATCCCTATCTGGAAGAATCCGTCCCTATTGGGTTATTGCCCCATTGTCAGGCCATGTTACTGGCGCGGCATATCCGTGGCGACATGGAATACTATCCACCTTACCTGGTGAAATGAGATGCTGGTGTTGATTACCTATGACGTGAGTGTTATCGCCGAAGGTGGGCAAAAACGTCTGCGAAGAATCGCGAAGACCTGTCTGGATTATGGCATGCGGGTACAAAATTCAGTGTTCGAATGTGAAGTTACACCAGCGCAATTCGTTATGCTAAAAAACGAGCTGATTGAGATATTTAATCCAGAAGAAGATAGCTTGCGGTTTTACTTCCTGGGCAAAAAGGGCCGGCAAAAAGTGGAACATGTTGGCGCAAAACCAGTGGCTGATCCGTTGAGGGATAGCCTGATCTTGTAATCGCTAATCGCGAGTTCTCATGCTTTGTCAGAGCGGTTAGCGGAAATCTAAGTACGTGTTTTAATAAAGAAAAACAGTGGGGACACTTCTATTCTGGAATTATTTGTATTGTTGGAAGTTGATTAGCGGTAATCTGAAAATTGCTCTTTAAAAATTAGGAAGATAGTATTTAAAGGTCGCGCCCCACGCGGGCGCGTGGATTGAAACAAACAATTTACTGCAGGCTTTCCGAACCGCCGACGTCGCGCCCCGCGCGGGCGCGTGGATTGAAACTCTAATATATTTTTCTACACGCCGGGGTAATGAGGTCGCGCCC
>JAHEDA010000045.1 GCA_024641445.1 Gammaproteobacteria bacterium | reverse complement strand
ACCAAGCCTTTCCCCTTCGAAGGGCGTAAGCGCATGGATATAGCGATGCAGGGTACGGAAGAGTTAAAGAAGTATGTGGACTCCTTGATAACTATTCCAAATGAAAAGCTACTCAGTGTTCTCGGTAAAAGTGTAAGTTTGCTGGATGCTTTCAAGGCGGCTAATGATGTTCTCTTGGGGGCGGTACAAGGCATTGCCGAACTCATCACACGTCCTGGCTTGATAAATGTCGATTTTGCCGATGTACGCACCGTGATGTCTGAAATGGGTATGGCAATGATGGGGTCCGGCCGTGCCTCTGGCGAGAAACGTGCACGTGAGGCCGCTGAGGCCGCTATCGCAAGTCCCCTTCTTGAAGATGTGAATCTATCAGGTGCCAAGGGCATTCTGGTGAATGTAACGGCAGGTTTGGATATGTCGATTGGTGAATTTGAGGAGGTTGGTAACACGGTGAAAGAATTTGCCTCTGAGAATGCCACGGTTGTTGTGGGCACCGTAATCGATCCTGAGATGCAGGGTGAGTTGCGTGTCACAGTTGTGGCAACTGGCCTGGGTCAGGCAGCAAAGGCGACGGATAAACCGAAACTGGTAGTCGATCGAAAGAATACCGGCGACGTGAACTACGAGGCCCTTGATCGTCCTACCGTCATTCGAAACAAGATTTCGGGTGATAAATATGCAGTAGGGGCCGACGGTTCAATGGACTACCTGGATATTCCAGCATTTCTGCGTCGACAGGCCGATTGATTTGGCCTGAATGGGATAAAGTCGGTGATAAAAATGAGTCTTTAAAGAAATTTTGAAATTGGCCGTTAAATAAGCAGATTGCTAAGTATATAATGCCGCTCTATATTTGCTCGTGTGGTGACTTGGAGTAACTCTTGGTGTGGGCAGGGATACTGGCATTTATATTGCATGACAATCTGATGACAGGGTCAGCATGGCCGAATTTGACGAAATACTGAATAAAAGGAAATCAAGGTGATAAAACAGCGCACCTTAAAGAATGTTATCCGTGCAACGGGTGTGGGTCTACATACTGGTGAGAAGGTTTATCTGACACTGAGGCCTGCCGTGCCCGATACGGGGATCGTGTTTCGTCGGGTTGACCTCGATGTCCCAGTGGAAATCTCAGCAGCCCCAGAAAATGTAGGGGATACTACCCTTTCTACGACCTTGATCAAGGATGGGGTGAGAATTTCGACAGTTGAACATTTGCTCTCAGCATTGGCTGGCTTGGGCATTGATAATGCGTACATTGACCTGAACGCACCAGAAGTGCCCATTATGGATGGTAGCGCAGGACCCTTTGTCTTCCTTATTCAGTCTGCTGGTATTCAAGAACAAAATGTCCCCAAGCGATTTATTCGTATCACCAAGCCAGTTACGGTTGAGGATGGTGAGAAGTGGGTGCGGTTTGAGCCCTATGACGGTTTTAAGGTCAATTTCACCATCGATTTTGATCACCCTGTCTTTAAAGACCGGTCCCAGAGCGCTGAAATTGATTTTTCGACGACCTCCTTTGTGAAAGAGATAAGTCGAGCCCGTACCTTCGGCTTTATGAGCCAGTTAGAGAGCCTGAGGGCCAAGAATCTGGCCTTGGGCGGGAGCCTTGATAATGCCGTCGTGGTTGATGATTATCGTATTTTGAATGAGGACGGTCTTCGCTATGCCGATGAATTCGTCAAGCACAAGATCCTAGATTCTATTGGTGATCTATATCTGCTTGGCAAGAGCCTTATAGGCGCATTCTGTGGGTATAAATCGGGTCACGCCCTCAATAATCGACTACTCAGGGAGCTTGTTGCTCAGGAAGACTGCTGGGAGCTGGTGACCTTTGAGGATGAGAAGATAGCCCCCATTTCTTTTATGCAGCCAGTATCCGCCTCTTAAAAGCCCATAGCACCCGCCGCACTAGATTTGACCGACTCGCCCTTTACGGGCGAGTTTTGCGAGCGATGCCTTCAAAATCGGGTCTGTTTCACCCTCAGCAAGGGCTTCCACCAGATGAGCAAACTCAGCTGAAGCATGAACAGGAGACTTCTCACGAGGGGGGATGGCGGGCTCGCTGAGCTTGGGCATGACGTGTATCTTTATGGAATGGATTGAGGACGTAACTTCTATTTTATTGATAATGCTAATAATATCGCCAGATTCGAAACGTAGCCTTCCCGCCCAGGCCGGGCTGTCCACATAGAGAGTTAATTCTCCCCCCGCTATTTCCCCAAGCCGAACGTGTCGTGAGGTTTCTGGGTCGAGTCTCTGTCTAAGGATACCTTCAATTCGCTTAATCTCACTGGCAACTGTGATGAGACCCGCAAAATCAGGGGTGGTGCATGACTTCAAGAAGTCTTTGATGATAAAAGGGTATTTCATAGTGGACATAAAGTATATTACTATCAGGTTCCGCGCTAGGCGCCATAATGCCCATAAATAAAAAACTCAAATATCAGGCGTAGATGCCGATACACACCGGTAGAAGAACTATCAAATCATTGGGAGTGTCATAGGGTACGCATTATGAATATTGTATTAGTGACCAGAAAGAAGGGTTCAACCGGTTTTATTACCCTGTGCAAGAAAAAGGCTGTCATGTTGGTGCTGGCCGTTTTTGTCGTATTACCCGGCGGATTCCTCTATACCGGTTATCGCATGGGTATGGCAGAGATGCGGGCCAACCCAGGTGACCTTGCTCTAGCCATGCAGTCCGAAATGGACGACCAGCGATTAAAGATTGATGAAGTAACCCGTACCGCTGGCGAGAATATGGATGCCTTGGCGTTGAAGCTGGGCAAGCTCCAGGCCCATGTAATTCGGCTGGATGCCCTGGGTGAGCGTCTCACTAAGATGGCTGGCCTCGAAAAGGGAGAGTTTGATTTCAATAGTAATCCTGCAGTAGGTGGTCCCGTGAATGCCGCTGATGCGATGGGCCAGAGTATGGCCGTACCGGATTTTGTCCAGTCACTGCAAGATTTGACCGCGCAGCTTGATGACCGCAGCCAGCAATTAAGCGTGTTGGAGACCATGTTGATGAATCGTAACCTCCAGGCCGAAGTGATGCCTGCAGGTCGCCCAGTCAACCGTGGCTGGCTATCGTCTTACTTTGGTATGCGTACGGACCCATTCACCGGTCGCCGTATGCATCACGCGGGGATAGATTTTGCTGGCAAGCTCGGTTCTGACGTGGTGTCAGTTGCCGCAGGTGTTGTGACCTACTCGGGCAAGCGCTCTGGCTACGGCAATCTGGTGGAGATCAATCACGGCAAGGGTTACGTCACCCGCTATGGTCACTGCAAGGAGAGTTATGTGAAGGTCGGCGATACGGTCAAAAAGGGCCAGGTAGTCGCCGCCATGGGTTCGACGGGGCGCTCGACTGGTCCCCACGTACATTTCGAAGTGTTACTGGATGGTCGCCATGTTGACCCGAAACAGTATATCCAGGCTGCGCTGCAATAGCGTATAGTTGGGACTGCATTGGAGTTAGTTTAGCCGGCGTAAGCCGGCTAAACTGTTTTTGGCGTCGTGTTTTTCGATGTAAAGACCACGAAACGATTCTCAGCGGACATCTCATATGGATTATCGAGTGACCCAGATACTGGGTGTTTGGCTCCCTTTGTTTATTCTAGTGGGGTGTTCAGTAACGCCCGAAACCACACACATATCCCCCCCCATCAACACCACCGTCGCTCCGGATAGTGTTCCAGTTCCGAGCCAGGCTGGAACGATTACCACCACACCCCTGAAGATTATGGCAGTGGGTGACATCATGCTCGGTACCGATTACCCGGACGACAGATTGGCAGAGAAGGACGGTGCTGACTTGCTCCAGCACGTTGCACCAGTCTTAAAGACGGCGGACATTGTCTTCGGTAATCTCGAGGGCGTGCTCATCGACGGAGGTGAGCCAGAGAAGCAATGCACGAGCCACCTATCCTGTTATGTTTTTCGCATGCCGACGCGCTATGCGCAGTACCTTGCTCAGGCCGGTTTTAGTGTAGTGAGTCTGGCGAATAATCATGCCAGGGATTTTGGTGAGACGGGTCGGAGTAGCACGATGGCCACCTTGGATAAGCTTGGGATCCGTCACTCGGGTCTTGAGGGGGATGTGGCCAAGTGGCAGGTTCAGGGGCAGGAGATTGCGTTGATTGCCTTTTCACCCTTCCGGGGTTCGCACAATATGCTCAATCTGGAACAGGCCCAGCAATTTGTTCGGATCTTGAAACGGCAAGCCCAAATAGTGTTTGTCTCGATGCATGCGGGTGCGGAGGGGGCTGATGCGACAAAGCTCCCCTTTGCGACGGAGTATTTTCATGGTGAGGAGCGTGGTGATGAGGTGGCCTTTGCTCACGCCGTTATCGATGCGGGCGCTGACATGGTTATCGGCCATGGACCTCATGTGGCCAGGGCCCTGGAGCTCTATAAGGGACGTTTGGTCGCCTATAGTCTGGGCAATTTTTGCACGTCGTTTGGGATCAATGTCAGTGGGATCAATGGGCTGGCACCCATACTGGAGGCGGAGATTAGCCCTACAGGTGAATTTATCGCAGGTAGGGTTGTCTCAACTCGGCAGGTCAGGCCGGGAGGGCCACAGCTGGACCCGAGAGGTGCTGCGGGTCACCTCATAGCAAAACTTACGAAAGAGGATTTTCCGGACGGGGCGATCGAGCTTACCGCGGATGGCCAAATTCTGCGCAAACACGGGCGATAATTCGCTTTTTGCTGTGCGCCTAACCCCGTCGGTTAATCCCCGTTTGAATAGGCGAAGATGACCCTGAAAATGATAGAATAAGCCCTTTACGAACATGTACTTGTCATAAATTCGTCACTAGAAGGACCGGACCTCCTCATGATCGGCAAATATTTCAAAAAACTCTTTGGTAGCCACAATGAGCGCATCGTTAAGCGTATGCGTCGAATTGTCGCCCAAATCAATGCAATGGAACCCGGGATACAGGCGCTAACGGATGCACAGCTTCAGGCCAAGATGTCTGAGTTTCGTGGGCGCGTGGCGCAGGGTTCGAGCCTCGATAGCATGCTGCCTGAGGTGTTTGCCATCGTACGTGAGGCTAGCCGTCGCATTATGGGGATGCGCCACTTTGATGTGCAATTGATCGGTGGCATGGTCCTGCATGAAGGGCGTATCGCCGAGATGCGTACGGGTGAAGGCAAGACCTTGATGGCGACCCTCCCGGCCTGTTTGAATGGGTTGAGTGGCAAGGGTGTTCACGTAATCACTGTAAACGATTACTTGGCGAAGCGTGATGCCAACTGGATGAAGCCTTTATATGAATTTTTAGGCTTGAGCGTTGGCGTGGTCGTGCCGGATATGGCTCATGAAGACAAGCGTGCAGCGTATGCCGCAGATATTACCTATGGTACCAATAATGAATTTGGTTTCGACTATTTGCGTGACAATATGGCCTTTAGTCTCGCTGAGAAAATGCAGAGAAATCTAAATTTTGCTGTCGTCGATGAGGTTGACTCCATCCTGATCGATGAGGCCCGTACTCCATTGATCATCTCTGGCCCAGCAGAAGAGAGTTCGGACCTTTATGGCAAGATAAATCAACTGGTACCCAAGTTACGGAAACAAGAAGTAGAGGATGGTCCTGGCGATTACAGTGTGGAAGAAAAGCAAAAGCAGGTTTATCTCACTGAGGCGGGACACGAACATGTTGAGCAATTGTTAAGTAGTGCCGGTTTATTGAGGGAAGGCGAGAGTCTTTACGATGCAGCCAATATTGGCATGATGCACCATATCAATGCGGCCCTCAGGGCGCATGTACTATTCCAAAAAGATGTAGATTACATCGTTCGTAATAACGAGATTATCATTGTTGATGAATTCACCGGCCGTACCATGACGGGTCGCCGTTGGTCAGACGGTCTGCATCAAGCCGTTGAGGCCAAGGAAGGTGTGACGATCCAACAGGAGAACCAGACCCTCGCCTCGATTACCTTCCAGAATTACTTCCGCATGTATCAAAAACTGTCTGGCATGACAGGTACCGCAGACACTGAGGCCTATGAATTTCAGCAAATCTACGGGTTGGAGGTGGTCGTTATCCCTACGCACCGACCGATGGTACGTAAGGACATGGGGGATCAGGTCTATCTAACGCAGGCGGAAAAATTCAAGGCCATCGTAGAAGATATTCGTGACTGTCAGAAGCGTGGTCAACCAGTCTTGGTAGGTACCACCTCCATTGAGGTATCAGAGCTTCTCTCTGGCATTCTCAAGAAGGAAAAGATTGCGCATGAAGTACTTAATGCCAAGCAACATGCTCGTGAGGCCGAGATTGTGGCCCAGGCTGGTCGTCCTGGTGCGGTGACGATTGCAACAAATATGGCAGGTCGTGGTACCGACATCGTGCTGGGGGGTAATTTTGAGGTCGCAGTTGCGGCTATGGGGGCAACAGACGCGGCATCGATTGAACGCGCACGCGAGGAATGGAAGAAGGTGCATCAACAGGTACTGGAAGCGGGTGGCCTGCATATTATTGGTACCGAGCGACACGAGTCACGACGTATCGACAATCAGTTACGTGGCCGCTCTGGCCGCCAGGGTGATCAGGGCTCAAGCCGTTTTTATCTTTCCCTACAAGACAATCTCATGCGCATCTTTGCCTCGGAGCGCGTCGCCGGGCTAATGCAGAAGCTGGGGATGCAGGAGGGGGAGAGCATTGAACACCCATGGGTCAGCCGCGCGATTGAAAATGCCCAGCGCAAGGTCGAGGGGCATAACTTCGATATTCGTAAGCAGTTGCTTGAATATGATGATGTCGCCAATGATCAACGCAAGGTTATTTACAGTCAGCGTAATGAATTGATGGAGAGCGAGGATATCTCTGAGACGATTCGCGCGATTCGTCAGGATGTTCTCAATGAGGTAATGGACGCCTATGTGCCGCCCCAGAGCATTGAGGAGCAATGGGATGTTCCCGGTCTTGAGGAGGTTCTTGAAAAGGAATACGGTCTGAGGGTGGATATTGCTCATTGGTTAAAGACGGATGACGATTTACACGAAGAAAGTCTGCGTCAGAAGATTATCAAGACCATGGAAGACCTCTATCGTGAGAAAGAGCAGCGCTCTGGTACTGAGGTGCTACGACACTTTGAAAAGGCTGTTATGCTGCAGGTGCTGGACTCGCAGTGGAAGGACCACCTGGCGACGATGGATCAGTTGCGTCAGGGAATTCATCTGCGTGGATACGCCCAGAAGAATCCAAAGCAGGAATATAAGCGTGAGTCGTTCGAACTCTTCAGTAACATGCTGGATCGCCTCAAACATGAAGTGGTCGCCTTGCTGAGCAAGGTGCAGGTTCGTAGTGAAGAGGAAGTTCAGGCGCTGGAAGAGCAACGTCGCCGTAGCGAGGCACGAATGCAGTTTCAACACGCTGAGGCAGCTGCGATGGAACAAGAAGCAGCGGACAGTGATAATGAGGAGACGGGGACCTTTGTGCGAAATGAACGCAAGGTTGGCCGAAATGAACCCTGTCCTTGTGGCTCCGGTAAAAAATACAAGCAGTGCCACGGCAAACTGGCCTAGAGTACCCCGCGATGTCTGAAACGGTATTGCAGTTAAAGGCTATCCCGGGTGTTCGTCTTGGTACCGCGAGTGCAGGGATCAAAAAGCCCGGGCGCCGCGATATTACGCTCATTGAAGTCTGTGATGGTGCAAATACTGCCGCGGTCTTTACCCGAAATGCATTCTGTGCCGCACCGGTTACCGTTGCCAAGAGACATCTAGGAATGGGGGCGATACGTTATCTATTAATAAATAGTGGAAACGCCAATGCCGGGACAGGTGAACCGGGTCTGATGGCAGCCGAGGCGAGTTGTATCGCGCTGGCAAATCAGACGGGGGATAATGCACGAGAGGTACTACCTTTTTCGACAGGTGTTATCGGTGAACCACTGCCAGTAGAAAAGATTGAAAAGGTGCTACCACAGGCAATTGACGCGTTGCAGCTGGATGGTTGGGCAGATGCTGCCCGCGCCATAATGACTACCGATACCGTCCCAAAAGGTGTGTCTGTCACGTTCATCTCACAGGGTTCAGAGATTACCATAACAGGGATTGCCAAGGGCTCGGGCATGATCCGGCCAGACATGGCAACGATGCTCAGTTATGTCGCAACTGACGCAGGTGTGCAGCAGACAGACTTACAGAGCTGCCTTGGTGAGGCCGTCAACAGATCCTTTAATCGAATTACCGTGGACGGGGACACCTCTACCAATGATGCCTGCGTGCTCATTGCTACAGGTAAGAGCGGGGTTAACTTGAAGCCAGGTACCGCGGACTATAAGGTATTCTGTAATGCCGTTACGCAGGTGTGTGAGCACCTTGCGCAGGCCATCATCCGTGATGGTGAGGGGGCGACCAAGCTTATTACTATTGATGTAGTGGAAGGCCAGGATCAAAAAGAGTGTGAGCGTGTCGCCTTTACGGTTGCACACTCCCCACTGGTTAAGACGGCGTTCTTTGCCAGTGACCCTAACTGGGGTCGTATCCTCGCCGCAGTAGGTCGAGCCGGGATTGAGAACCTCGATATCTCAAAAATCTATATCTACCTCGGCAATCTCTGTATTGTTGAAAACGGGGGGCGAGCGCCCAGTTATACCGAGGCCGCAGGTCAGGCGGAAATGGCGCAGACAGATATTACTGTAAAAATTTGCCTCGGGCGTGGCGACTCACAAGCGCGGGTGTGGACGTGCGACTTTTCCTATGAGTATGTGCGAATCAACGCCGAGTATCGGACCTGAGACATGGCCGATACGGCGACCCGCGTGCATGTCGCGGTAGGTGTCATAACAGACCCATCCGGGGCAATCCTGATTGCCCAACGCCCATCGCATCTACATCAGGGGGGATTTTGGGAGTTTCCCGGTGGCAAGGTTGAATCTGGGGAGACGGTGATTGACGCGCTCAAACGTGAGTTGCAAGAAGAGCTAGGTGTCACAGTGCACGAGATGCGGCCACTTATCCGTGTACCCTATGATTATCCCGAGAAATCTGTTTTGCTTGATGTTTGGCGAGTCGTAAGCTTCTCTGGGGAAGCTCGCGGCTGCGAGGGGCAACCGGTTAAATGGGTAAGCCGCCACAGCCTCACCGATTTTAACTTTCCAGCCGCGAATGGACCAATCGTCATGGCAGCTTGCCTGCCAGACCAGTATCTTATTACGGGTGATTTTATCAATGAGACAGATTTTCTCACACGTATTGAGCGTGCGCTGGGGCGTGGTGTCCGATTGATACAGCTACGCGTACAGAATATGTCTATAGAGAGATTCTCTGAACTGGCAGAAGAGGTATTTGTTTTAGGGGGCCAATATTCAGCCCGGGTACTGGTAAATGCCTCGCCTGATCTGGCAGCCCATCTTGGTGCTGATGGTGTGCACCTGAACGCATCTCGATTGATGTCGCTGAGTTCACGTCCACTGGGGCAAGAAAAATATGTCGCTGCATCCGTCCACAATGAAGAACAATTGAGCCATGCGATGAAGATTGGTGCCGATTTTATCGTGGCCTCTCCTGTATTGCCCACAACCAGCCACCCTGCTGCGACACTGCTGGGTTGGGAGGGATTCCAATCGCTGACCAGGTTAGCCAGGTGTCCGGTATATGCCCTGGGTGGAATGACTCCTGATCATATTGCACAGTCCCAATCTTTGGGTGGACAGGGTATTGCCGCAATCTCCTCAATGTGGTGAATTATGCAGCTTAATAATAAAGTTAAATTGGCATTGCTCATTCTTGCTATTGTCATTCTAGTGATAGCATACAAAGGGATTAAGGAGCTTCTCTATAAACCAGAGCCCGGTATGGCCGTACTCTATCTGGCGCCGACAACTGAATGTCGATTACCCACTACGGGCTGTTCGGCAGGCGATAAACGCTTGGCCATAACGCTCAGAATGCCCAATGGTGCGATATATCTTAGGCCTTTCCCGGTTGAGCTTAATGTTGAAGGAAATGAGCAGTTGGGTTTGAACAGGGTTGAGCTCGGCCTGACAATGCAGGGAATGGAGATGGGGGTGAATCGCTTCAGTATGCAACCAGTCCCAGCGAGGCCTGGGGTTTGGAATGGGAGCGTGACATTGCCAATCTGTTCCTCAGGGCGTACGGATTGGCGTGTAGAGGTCAAGGTTTTCTCGGAAGAGCGCTCCTATCAGGTACAGTTTCCTCTGACCGTATCAAAATCTTAATCGGTTTCTTCACTGGGCTGTCTGATATCTTCGTCTTCCCGAGGGCTAGTGTCGGGAATACGGTGACTCTCTGCGGCCCACTCACCCAGGTCGATCAATTTGCATCGCTCACAACAGAAGGGTCGGAACGGTGATTCGGGCCCCCATGTTACGAGTTTCTGACAGCTCGGGCACTTGACGGTTGTTTTCATATTGCACAACAACTCAATTCAAAGGTGACATCGTTCGATACTTGTCTGGGCCGCTCGTCTTGCTCGGGTTGTAGAAACCGGATGTTGACTGAAAACTTACTCGCACTTATCTCAGCAAAGTAACCAGACGAGGCAGGCAGGCCCACACGAATCATCTGATAGGGGATAGTTGGCTCGAGCGCTTGTTGATAGCTACCGACACGCCCCATTTCGACGCTGGGCAAGGTGCTTTCACGTATCAGTTGCAGCATGAGGGTGATGGGTTTTTTTACTGCATCAAGCTCCGATAACCACTCTAGCTGCTGCTGGTGTCGAGTCTCTGCGGGTAGTTGCAGCCAGTGATGGAGGATTGGGAGGTCAAGTGGGCTGGTTCCCCCCGCTGTACTGCTGCGTTGACGCACGGCATTAAGCAGGTCGTGGTCACGCAGATTTTTACCCAGTTGTCCCGTTATGCCATGCAGGACACTTTGTGCGTGTTCCAGTCGTTGAACCAGGCTATTGAGATAGGAGACATTCACCTCGGGCTTGTCTTGCAGGGCCAGTAGCGCCTTCTCAAAGTATTTGAGCCCGGCAAGTATCTCCGGTTTAAAGTCGAGGCGAGAGAGGATATCCAATATATCGATCAGACGTTGGATAAAATTCCTGCTATCCCAAAGTGAACTCCCAGCAATCAGGCCTTCGGCCGCTGCAAATAGATATTCCAAACGCATGAAGTTACGTACGCGTTCGTTAATGGGTTGTTCATAGATGACTATATTGCTCACAATCATTTATCTAATCAGAAGGGTATCGTCAGCACCCGAGGACGAGTTGGCAAGCATAAGATATTTTCTGTGCAACGTTGTTACCAGTCTCCGCAAGGTATCCAGGCCACCGGTGTTTTCGATAACGTCTTGTGCGATTTCAAGGCGCTGTTGACGTGTGGCCTGCGCCGACATGATAGTGCCGACCAAATCTGCGTCGACGCTGTCCCTCAACATGGTGCGTTGAATCTGCACGTCCTCAGGGACATCAATAACCAGCACGTGATGGATAAGATCATTCTGTTTGGATTCAACCAGTAGAGGAATGACAACCATTACATAAGGATAATCTAGTGACTTGATACGCTGAATGACCTCGTTACGGATGCGGGGGTGGAGGATCGCCTCTAATTGCCGACGCCTCACCGGATCGGTGAAGACTAGCTCCCGCAAGCGTTGGCGATCCAGGCTGCCATCTGAGGCTACAACATCAGGTCCGAAATGCTGGCGGATTTCGCTAAGCGCTACCTGCCCAGGTTGCACCAGCTCACGCGCCAGGATGTCCATGTCGATAATGGGCACGCCGTGCTCTGCAAACATGGCGGCCACGGTACTCTTACCGCTGCCAACACCACCTGTAAGGCCTACTATGAACATAGCTCGTTATTGTACACAAAGACGTGCAGAGAAATGTCGTGGTTAGACGGAGAGGCCGACAAAATCAAAGTAGAGACGAATAAGGTCATTCCCCCATAGCAGGGCGATCCAGCCTGCGATGGCGAGGTAGGGGCCAAATGGAATCGGGAGCGTCCGGTCGTGGCCGCGGAATACGATGAGGCCGATTCCGATGACGGCGCCGATGAAGGATGAGATAAGAATGATAACCGGTAGAAATTGCCAACCCAGCCAGGCTCCAAACAGGGCCAGGAGTTTGAAATCCCCGTACCCCATTCCCTCCTTGCCCGTGATCTTTTTGAACGCCTGATACACCAGCCACAGCACCAGATAGCCGGCAATGGCACCGATCACTGCGGATTGCAGGTCGGTGTAACGTTCCCCAAGATTGAAGATGAGTCCGAGCCAAAGAAAGGGCAGGGTAATATCGTCAGGGAGTATCTGGTGGTCAAGATCGATAAAGGTGAGGGCGAGTAATACCCAGGTAAGGAGAATGGCGCCAAGGGCCTCGATGCTGACGCCAAAGCGCCAGGCCGTCAGGGTCACCAGCACCGCACTCAGCAGCTCGATAATCGGATAGCGCATGGAGATAGGGGTCTTGCAGCTACGGCATTTACCACCCAGCGCCATGTAACTAATGACGGGGATATTCTCCCAGGCGCTGATGGCGTGGCCGCAGTGCGGACAGCGAGACCGTGGGGTCACCAGATTAAAGGGGGCATCTACAGCCGCGCTATTCGATGCGAGAGGTTGCTCCTCGGCCAGGAAGCCCTCGCACTCACTACGCCAGCGTCGTTTCAGCATGACGGGCAGGCGCAGGATCACGACATTGAGAAAACTCCCCACCAGCAGGCCCAGGACAAAGATGCTGGATAAATAAAAGGCGGGGGAGCCCCGCCAAATTTCAAGAATGTGCATGGTTATTGTTCTTAATTATTTTCCGACAATTTGACCCATCTGGAAGATGGGCAGGTACATGGCAATGACCAGACCACCGATGACGACGCCGAGGAAGGCCATGATAATGGGTTCGAGCAGGCTGCTCAGGCCATCGACGGCGTTATCGACCTCTTCTTCGTAGAAGTCGGCGACCTTACCGAGCATGGAATCGACTGAGCCCGCCTCTTCACCGATGGCCGTCATCTGCACGACCATGTTGGGGAACAAGTTCGACTGCTTCATTGTGACATTAAGCTGGGTACCGGTGGCGACATCGTCACGCATCTTCAGTACGGCCTCGCTATACACCACGTTACCCACTGCCCCGGCAACAGAGTCCATTGCCTCCACCAGCGGAACACCGGCGGCAAACATGGTGGCGAGG
>JAHEDA010000044.1 GCA_024641445.1 Gammaproteobacteria bacterium | reverse complement strand
TCACCGCGTTCGCCCAGTTGACGTGCAACGTGACTGCCAATGTAACCGGCACCGCCGGTGACGAGGATGGTTGGTTTGCTCATGACACTCCCTGTAGGTAAATGTTATTTGATTATTTTTTTCGATTGTTGTTCCGGTCTAATCCGGGATGCAAAGAATTCATCAGCGGTGTCGATATGCACCTCATCGCCCCTGGCATCGACCATCGGTTGTTCGAAATCGTTCCAGCCGCGCAGACCTGTCTTGAGTGAAAGCGGTTTTTTGAAGCCCATGGTCCGCATAATATAGGCCGCGAGGGCGCTTCGACGACCTGAGCGGCAGATGACCACAATCTCTCTATCTCTGGCGGAGGCCAGCGCGGGAACGGTTTCTTCATAATCAAATTCGCAGGCCGTCTCAAGGATGCCGCGGGGTACATTGATAGAACCGTCGATATGCATGGCCTCGAATTCATAGGGTTCGCGTACATCAATCATCAGAGGTTTGTCAGCGGACTGTAGGCGTTCCTCAAGGTCCCAAGGAAACAGCTCGGTGATCTCTGGCAATATCTCGTTAACAAGGTCATTAAAGGTCTTCATGGAAGTTCCGAACTAATTTGCGATAACGGTCTTTGGTAGACCTTGCTCTACTGCCATGACGGCGGCCTCGACGCGGGAGTGAACACCCAATTTACGCAGGATGGCCTTAACGTGAAGTTTGACGGTACCGTCAGAGATACCAAGATTGCGCGCAATGGACTTATTGCTCTGCCCCTCTGCAAGCAACGCAAGGATCTCTGTTTCGCGCGGCGTGAGTTCGCCGAAGGGACTCGTGACCGGTGGCTTCGTGTCTTCCATTGATTTGCCTTGTACGGCCTTGGCCAAGACAGGAGCTAAATCAGGGGCTACCACAGTCTTTCCCGCGACGATGTCACGCAGGGCCACAACCAGGGCATCAGGTTCCATGTCTTTCAGCAGATAACCTTGTGCCCCGGCACGCAATGACTCGATTAAATCGCTCTCTTCACTACTCGTTGTCAACATGACGATGGGTAACTCATCCCGTGCCTGACGCAACATGCGCAATACACCAAGTCCATCGATTCCAGGCATGCGCATATCCAGCAATACCACATCGGGTTTTAGCTCATCGACAAGTCGCAAACTCTCCTGCCCGTTTTCGACCGCGCCCACAACCTCGATGCCACGGCTACTCAGCAGGCCCTCCAGGCCAACGCGAAACAGGGTGTGATCGTCAATAAGGAGGACGCGTAGGCTCATGGCAGGCTCCGTTTAAAGGCGGCACTGATCTCAATCTTGGGCAGGGTTGGTAACGAGGGTGCTATACCCGAACCGGTATGGCGGAACTCCAGGATGATCTGGGTACCTTCACCTGCCTCACTCTCGATGCGTAGTTCCCCATCGATCTGGCGCGCACGCTCCTGCATGATGTGTAAACCATAATGGTCTGCACCATCTTTGGCCCTCTTCTCAGCCATGCCGACACCATCATCTTCTATGAGTATTCTACATTTTCCGTGTGGATCGCTGCGCATAAGAATGCGCACATTTTGTGCCTGACTGTGTTTGCGAATATTGTTCAAGGCCTCCTGAATGATACGAAGCACCTGAACTTCAATGCTCGCAGGCAGGTGGATGAGATTCCATTCCTTTTGCAGGAAGATATGGCTGTCAGTTTGTTTGCGGAAGCGATCGACAAGGTGTTGTACGGCGGGCACCAGACCGCGTCGATCAATCGGTGCACGGAAGTGCGTAATCAGCTCGCGCAACTCGGCGTAGGCCTCGTCAAGATTGTTTTCGATCTGTTCCAATTCATGCCAGACGGCTTGTTCCTGGCCGGTACGTAACGTTTCATCCAGCACACGGACTTGAAAGCGCAGGCTGGCGAGGGTCTGTGCCAGTGAATCGTGCAGCTCATGGGCGAGGCGGGTGCGTTCCTCCATGATCGAGAGTCGATTGGTCTCGTCATCGACGCGGGCCTTATCAATGGCCATACCCAGATGGCGACCGATGCTGGTGAGGAGGTCCTTGATGTCTTCTCGTTCACGTTCGGCAAAATCCTGCTGTGCGACAAACAGGTTGTATACCCCGAGGGTGCGATCCCGATATTGCAGGGGTACGGCAATCATGCCGATCTTTTCACCTTTGAAAAAGGTGTGACCAATGATCTGGTCGCACTCGCTGACATCACGTTGAAACATAACGGTGCCGGTTGAATAGGCGTTGCCGCAGAGACAGGTCTTGGCAGGGAGCAGTTGCTCACGTTGAATAACCTCATCACTCAAACCTGTGCTGGCCACCAACCGCATCTGGTTGTCGTCCGTGACCAGCCGGACCACCGCCGCGCGTGCCTTGACTACCTCTTTCAGGGTGTGGAGGAAGCGCGTTAACAGGTCTTCAAGGTCACGCGAGACGTTGATACTGGCGGCGACGTCATAGATGATCTCGAGTGAGCGGGTCTTTTGTTCAATGTACTTGGTCTGCTTCTTAACCTGGCTCTGCATGTCTTCCGCCAGGGTCTGCAACATACCACTGACCTCGTTGATGTCCCCGGCCAGATTGGCGTACTCCCCGGATTGATCGGTGTGCAGGCGTTTGGATAATTTGCCTGAGCGTATCTCTTGTGCCCAGCTACGCATCTCGGTGAGCGGGGTAAGCAGATTGGAGCGTATCCTGAGGTACATCAAAAGGGCAAAGCCAAGGTTGCTGAGTGTCAGGAGGGCCAGGGTCGTATAGAACAGCGCATCGCTGCTGAAGCCCTGACGTCCCACTATGGTCATGGCAATACCCGTAAAATTAAGCACCAACAAGGCCGCCAGGGGCGGGCCCAGACGGGCGTGCCAGTGGCCCGCACGAAGTGGTGGCCCTTGGGTGGTTGCGGTATGTGGGGCGATATCATTCAGCATGGGTGATGCAACACTGTTTGAGTTGATGCCATCATTCTATCCCATAACGTATGGTCTGAGCGCAGTCAGTTCGGTTAATTCTTGGTAAAGCAAGGGGTTATTGTGCCGGGTGATAGTTCGGGTCATTGGGATTCTTGAAGATAAAATTCATCTCACCATTATCCAGTTTAACGTAGTCGATTACGGTGTTACTGAGCAGGTCGATGCTGTTTGGGGCAATGATCAGCGTGACGCCTTCAGAGTTATAGGTGAGGTCTTTGTCCTTGGTGTCATCGAAGCCCAAACCATAATGAACGCTACCGTCTGCGTTGCGCATGGCCGCAATGCGTAGGGGCATGCCCTCCATGTGGTTTTGCTGGGCAGACGTCTTAATCTGCTGTGCGGCGGCTGGGGTGATCGTGATCATCATATCGGTGTTCCTCTGGCTGTCTTGTATGAGCGAATAAATTGAACGAACCCGCTGGCCCAGTGGTAGCGACTGGTGTCGCGTAGATGGGCATAGCAGGCGAGGGTATTCTTATAAATAAGGCCATCGTGTTGGCCATCAAGGCCAGTCCCACGGACTATCTTATAGGCATATTGGAAACCCGGTGCCACATTGGTCAGGCTTGAGTAGTGAAATTCATGCGCCTGTAGAGGGGAGGCGATCTCTGCCGTCTGTGGCCAGGGGTGCATCGGTGTGGGTTCCAGCTTGATGTAGCCACGGCCCTGGGGTTTGTCGTGCATGCTGATATCTGCGGCGATGGCACCGACCATCGCGCGCGTGTCGCCTCGCCAAGTGATCTGCCGCGATAGGTACATAAGCCCGCCACACTCGGCATAGACCGGCATACCTGATTCGACAGCCTTTCTCACGGCATCGCGCATGCTGAGATTGGCCTCCAGTTGTGACATGTGAGTTTCAGGGAAACCGCCACCGATGAAGAGGGCATCAACGTCAGGTAACTGAGTATCACGGATAGGGCTAAACGGGATCAATTTAGCCCCGGCCTGTGCCAGTGCATCCAGGTCATCGGAGTAATAGAAGCCGAAGGCGGCATCACGGGCAATACCGATTCGTATGTCTTGTGGCGTTACGGATTTACTTTCCGGGGCTGGTGGTGTCATTGCGGGGGCGTGAGCTGCGAGTGCCTGCACGATGGAAAGGTCGACTTCCTGCCGTAATATGTTCGCAATTCTATCGATGTATGCGCTGGCCTCACGAGCCTCATTACTGGGGATGAGACCGAGGTGACGTTCCTCCAGTACCAAATCCGCATGCCGATGTACGGCACCGATCACCTGCACATCGGTATAGTGTTCGATGACGGTACGGAGCTTTTTTTCGTGCCGACTCCCGCCCAATTGATTCAGGATCACGCCGGCAATTTTTATAGCCGGGTCAAAGGCCTGATACCCCAGGATTAAAGGCGCAATACCGCGTGTCATCCCACGGGCATCGAGTACCAACACCACGGGGCTTTTTAAAAGAGTGGCGAGTGCGGCATTACTATTGCTGCCATCGAGATCCAGTCCGTCATAGAGGCCCTTATTGCCCTCAATTAAGGCGATATCCGCAGTGCGAGATTTTTCAAATACCATGCTACGCATCTCGGTGTGCGTCATGGTATTGAAGTCGAGATTGTAACAAGGATTGCCCGAGGCCTGAGCCAACCACATCGGGTCAATGTAGTCAGGACCTTTTTTGAAGGCCTGTACGCGCAGTCCCTGTTGCACGAGGGCGCGGCATAAACCGAGGGTGATGGTGGTCTTGCCTGAGGATTTGTGAGCAGCGGAGATGAACAGGCGTTTCATAGACACGTGCGTCCGCAGGGACCAGGGGACTGCTCGCATGAATGCGGGCAGTCCCTGAGGATAATTACTTGGCCTCGCGATAGTGCGGGTCGATCTCGGCATCCGCCATGCTGACGGGAATGAAGCGCAAGATCCGCAGAGCGAGGGGAATCATGATCAGCGCCATGGCAAACCCGCCGATACCCAGTAGCGCCTCGGCCAGGGTCGGGGTATATGACTTCACCCCTGCATCGAAGAAGCTGCTTGCGATGATCTCTTTGCCGGGGAACATCTCAAGCGGATAGGCCTGACCACCAACGATGGTCACATACATCTGCGCCAGCCCACCGAGGATGACCAGGATAGAGGCGAATGAGATGGCAATTCGTGATTTACCCGTTACCGGCAGGTAAAGCAATATCAGTGGTAATACACCACCGACGAGGATCTCCCCATACCAGAATAGCTGGGTGTAGATACCACCATCGCGCAGGGTAAAGGCCTCAACGCCGTGGTGCTTGGTCATGTAGAGGTTGGTCAGGTGGAAGACCACGACGAAGTACATGGCACCCGCAATGAATACACCCAACAGATTTTTCAATCTGCGCACGGTACCATCACCGAGTTCAGCACCACGCCAGCTATAGGTCGCCATTAATACCAACAGGAAGATGGCCAGGCCATAGGCGAAGGACATTACGACAAACATGGGTGCCATGATGGCGGAGTCAAAGCCCTGGCGAGCGACGATGAAGCCAAAGATTGAACCCGTACCGGTTGTCAGGGTCAAGCGCCAGAAGAAGGCGGCAAATCCGGCATATTTACTGTAGTTCGCCATGGTCCGATCCAGCATGAACCATAGATAGACACCAACGATAACGAAGAAGCCGTTATACAGGATCATATTCCAGGCAAAAATGGACTTAAAATTGTAGAAGGTCATCGCCACGATGAGGCGATCAGGATGACCCAGGTCCAACACCAGGATGACCAGCCCACCAAGCAAGAGCGAAATTGCCAGTAGTGCAGACAGTGGGGCCATCGGTTTGTAGGCGGTCTTTGCAAATACCGAACTGATGGAAGCCACGTTCAAGGCCCCCGATGCGGCAACAATGAGGAATACAGCGAATACGTGTGGCATGCCCCATACGATCTGGTTCGACATTCCTGTCACATAGTGACCGTTGTGTTCCATATAAAGCGCTGCCCCGGCACCCAGGAGTACCAACGCACCGAGTACTACCAGCAGGGCATAGTAGCCAAGGCTGCGGCCTTCGATTTCTGTGTAGGTAATTTTCTTTTTCATAATCGTCGACTACCCGCAATTCGTTGGTTTATAGGCCCTGATACCGGACACCGGTGTTCAGACCGAGATCGGCGCGGATCTGATTGCCACCGTATTCCTTCAGGCGCTTGGAGATATCACTATTTGGATTGTTCAGGTCACCAAACCACATGGCCTGGTGTCCAGCCTTGTTACAGGCCTCAACACAGGCGGGTGTGCCGTCCTTATCCACGCGATGTACACACATCGTGCAGCTTTCCACCGTACCCTTACCGCGTGGCGCATAAGGTTTTTGGTCATGCAGCTCTTCATGCACGAACGAACGTGCCTTGTAGGGGCAGGCCATCATGCAATAGCGACAACCGATACAAATATGCTTGTCAACCAGGACGATACCATCGGCACGCTTCATTGATGCGCCAGTCGGGCAAACATCGACGCAGGGTGGTGTTTCACAGTGTTGGCACATAAGGGGCAGCGATTGTTCGTGTCCATTCTGTTTGTCGCGGAGCGTGACCTTGCGGATCCACTGGGACTGTTGTTCAGGTGAGGACTTCACTTCATTGCTGTGTTCACCACCCCAGCCATTTTCTGTCTGGCATGCCGTGACACAGGCATCACAACCCTTGCTACAGGTATTAGTATCAACCAGCATACCCCAACGTACCTTACTGCTGGCGGCCTCATCGGCAGGACGAGCCTGCGCAACCTGATGCAAAAGAACGCCGGGTGCGATCAGCAAGCCAGCGGCAGCAGTCTTGCCAAGAAAATTACGACGGGAGGGATCGGTAGGGAGTTGCTTCATTTGGCGTCTCCTTTCGTCGCAAGCACGTTCAGGGTATCTTTGGTAAGTGCAGACCCGCTCATCTCGGGATGGTGGGGAAGTGTGTTCTCCACCAGCGAGTGACGGTAATTGGTATTTTCAGGTTTATCGGCGTGACACTGGAAGCAATCGATGGTCACTGCCGCATAGCTGTGACAGCTATTGCAGAAGTGGTCCTTGCTTTCAATGTGTGCAACCTTGCCATCTTCCCTGGGTGCATTGTGGCAATTGATGCATTCCTTGAGGCTGTGTTTGGTAGTGCGAATACCCTTGTGCATCGTTTCATCACGCTGATGCAGGATGAAATGCATATGCTCGCGTCGCATGACATCGGTGGGTTCCACACACTTATCCTTACCCGCAGGGAGCGGGACTTTGGGTAAGAGATCGCTAGCCTGTATTGTCAGGGGTAGGGCCAGTAACAGCCCCACCGCCATGAGTGTCAAGGTACGCATCATTTGCCAAACACCCTTCTAGTTTTGGTTAGTGTTCGAGGATCTTATTCACCCAGGGCCATGTCGATGTAGCCAGTCGGGCAGACATCGGCACAGATGTGACAACCAACGCACTTGGCGTAGTCGGTGTCTACATAACGACCCATGGTGGCTTCGGTCTTCTTGACGCGGAAGATGGCATCCTGCGGACAGAAGATCACGCAGTTGTCACACTCGAAACACATACCGCAGCTCATGCAACGCTCCGCCTCGGCAACGGTCTCCTCCTTGGAGAGTCCCTTCATGCGCTCCTGGAAGTGACCCAGTACGTCATCTGAACTCGGCACGCTCTCGGAACGCTTGTGGCGTGGGGTGAACTCGAAATGCCCCAGGAACAGCTTGTTAGACGGGATGATCTCCTGCTTGGAGCGATCTTCGTAATTATGGATTGCCCACTTAGCGCTAGAGGTGCCGCGCATGTCGCCAGCCTCCTCGGCCTTGAACTCCTGTGGAGCCAGACCGGTCTCACGCAGTTTTTCGAGCAGGTCGAAGTGGTGCTTGTCGACTTTGGGACGCTTGCCCATGTCTTCATGACGGAGGTAGTGATCGATACTCTCGACCGCGACCGAGGCCTGACCGATTGCGGTAGTCAAAAGGTGCGGACGGATGATGTCGCCGGCAACGAAGTGACCCTTTTTACCGGGGATCTGGTAGTTCTGGTCGGCGTCGATCAGACCACGCTTATTGGCAAAGCCTTCAAGGCCCTTCATATCACCACCTTGACCGATGGCGGAAACGATCAGGTCAGCCTCGATATCAAACTCGGAGCCTTCGATCGGGGTCTTGCCGTCTTCTTTCAGTTCCTGCACGCGCAGTGCCTTGGCGCGACCATCTGCACCCATGATGACTTCTACCGGGGTGACGCAACCACGGATTGTAACGCCTTCACGCAGGGCATCTTGCACTTCGTGTTGAGCGGCATTCATCTTCTCGATGGGGGAGCGGCTCAGCAGGGTAACCTTGGCGCCCTCGCGGGTGGCCGAGGTCGCAACGTCATGGGCAGTGTGACCCAGCACGATATTTTCGGGACGGTCTTTCTCATTGATATTGGTAATGTGACCAAGGCGACGCGCGACCGAGGCGACGTCGATGGAGGTATCACCACCGCCGACTACAACAACACGCTCAGAGACCAGTTTCAGGCGGCCGTCATTGAAGGCCTCCAGGAAGTCTACACCGGTCAGACAATTAGAGGCCTTGTCGGCATTTGGAATGGGTAGTTGACGGCCAGCCTGGGCACCGAGGGCCCACAAGATTGCGTCAAATTCTTTTTCGACGGACTCAAGCGTGACATCGACGCCGACCTTGACGCCCATGCGGGTCTCGACACCCATATCAATGATGCGCTTGATCTCGCCGTCGAGGACGTCACGCGGGGTACGGTAACCAGGGATACCGTAGCGCATCATGCCGCCGAGCAGCTTGTGATTGTCAAACAGGGTTACACCATGGCCGAGGCGACGCAGCTGATAAGCGGCTGCCAGACCTGCGGGGCCACCACCGATAACGGCGATCTTCTTGCCGGTATCCTTGCCCGATACAAATTTGTGACCGGCCTCAAGTGCTGAGTCGCCGATGAACTGTTCAACCGAGTTAATTCCAACCTTGTCTTCGACCTGGTTGCGGTTACAGCCGTCTTCACACGGTGCCGGACATACGCGGCCCATGATGGAGGGGAAGGGGTTTGCATTGGTAGAGCGACGGAATGCGTACTCTTCCATGGTGACACCTGCTGGTGGCTTCTCGATGCCGCGAACGATGTCGAGCCAGCCACGAATATCCTCACCAGAAGGGCAGCTGCCCTGACAGGGTGGGGTGCGATGCACATAAGTGGGGCACTTGTGAGAGTGATCACCCTTGAAGATTTGGTCGGTCATTGACCGCCAGCTGTGATCGCCGTCTTTAAAACGACGGAAGGTCAATTTTTCATTCTGCATATCATCGCGAGAAGTAGCCATGCCTGTTCTCCTGTATATAACGCTCAGGTGTTAACTGTTAAAGTAATTCGTTGTTTAGTCTGTCTTGCGGTTCAGAACGATCGCGTCACTGACTAACTGGTGCACGCTCACGATCTGATCCATGGTAAAGCCGTAGTAGGGCAGTACCTTGGTAAATTGGGCCTTACAGATGGCGCAGATAGCCGCCATGTGTGTAACGCCGTTGTTGTCCACGACATTCTTGAGTGCCTCCATACGGGGTTGTGCACCCTTGACGCGCACCTCCATCAGGTCATCCGTGAGAAGACCGCCACCGCCACCGCAACAGAAGGTCGCTTCGCCGATAGTATCTTTGGGCATGTCGTGGAAATTGTTGCAAGTCGCCTTGATGATCTCGCGCGGGATCGTCATCTGTCCACCGGGCTTATCGCCCATGCGCGAGGCGCGCGCCACGTTACACGAATCGTGATAGGTCATAACGCGGTGATCATTTTGCGACTTGTCGAATTCGAGCTTACCCTGTTTCATCAGGTCAAAGGTGAATTCGCAAATGTGTTGTGGCACAGGGTAGCGTGGATCAAGAAAATCCCATGGCCCTGCCAGCGTGTTCAGGAAGCTGTAGGCGACGCGCCAAGCGTGGCCACACTCACCAAAGACGATGCGCTTGACGCCGAGGTCCAAAGCAGCCTTACGAATACGGCGTGAGATGCGACGCATGTTCTCATAGCTGCCAATAAACATACCAAAGTTCGCTGCCTCGGAGGCATACGAACTCATAGTCCAGTTTACTCCGGCCTCGTGGAAGACCTTGGCGTAACCGATCAGGCCGTCCACATGGGGTTCGGCAAAGAAGTCGGCGGAAGGGGTAATCAGGAGGATATCGGCACCCTTTACATCGAGCGGGAATTTAACGTCCACACCTGTGTCGGCCTTTACTTCCTCTTCCAGGCCCTCAAGGGTGTCTGCTAGGGCAGGCTCGGGCAGGCCGAGGTTATTGCCAATTTTGTAGACCTTGCCGATGATCTCATTACAGTATTTCTGACCAACACCGATGCTATCCATGATCTCACGTGCGGCCATGGAAATCTCGGCGGTATCAATGCCGTAAGGGCAGTAGACGGAGCAACGACGGCACTGTGAACACTGGTGATAGTAGCTATACCAGTCGTCCAGGACATCCTTCGTCATGTCTTTAGCGCCGACCATCCAGGGCATACCGAGCTTGGCCCAAAATTTACCGGCAAAGGTGTAATAGCGACGATAGACCTGACGCAGCAGGTCCTGACGCGCAACTGGCATATTCTTGGCGTCACTGGTACCGAGGTAGTAATGGCACTTATCGGTACATGCGCCACACTTGACGCAGATATCCAGGAATACCTGCAGGCTGCGGTACTTGCCTTTAAGTTCACCCAGTTTCGCAACTGCCTTTTCTTCCCAATTCTCAACCAGCTCGCCGGGGAAATTCAGGGGCTGCTGGAGAACTTCCTTGGCAACAAAAGGTTTAAGGTGCGCCATTACCCCTTTCTTGAGGTCGGGGGTGCGGGTGTATTCATTTAGTACTGGAATTTCGAAATCAGCCACTTTCGTATCCTCAGTCTACCGTTTTTGTAATGGTCAGTATTATTACGCGTCTGCTTCCGCATCATCCAGGGCCTTGCCCCAGGGAGAGATGTGGCGTTTTTCGCGAGGATTGTCGACCTGATTGCGGGTCGGACTAAAGAATACACCTGGCGCATGCAGCAACTTGCTGATGGGAAAGATGATCATTAGTAGTATAACGAGTGTTAGGTGTGTAATGAGCAATCCATCGGTGGGCATATTAACCCAGCCGTTCCAGCCCAAGGTGATCAGGCTAAGGATGAATCCCTTTAAGTTCACAATGTCTGGGTGAGAGACAAAAGACATTGAGAGTCCACTCGCGGCAATGGCGAGCAGCAGGATCAGCATGAAGTAGTCAGAGGGGCTGGAGATGTAGCGCACGCGATCGACGAAGATGCGGCGGCCAAACAGTCCCACAAGACCCGCGGCCATACCCAGGCCCGCGTATTTACCAGCCGCCTGAACCAATTCAAGGTCAATCAAGGGCCAGATAAAGCAATCGGGTGTCAGCGCATAGCGCAGGTGACGGAAAAACGCCAATAACAATGAAAAATGAAATAGCCATCCAAATATCCAGGTCCACTTATTGGACTTGAACAGGCTGGAGAACAGAACGACTTCACGCGCCATGCGCAATACGACGCCGGTTTGAGTAGTCGGGGCAGGTGTAGTTGGGATCTTCAGCGGTGCAGGCGTACGCGCATATTGCGTAATCTTGCGGACGACGCCGATAACCAGAATCAATGTCGCGACATAGAACAAAATCGCATAGAACACGGACAATGCCGACATCCTTCTTCCCCTATCTGCTGTTGGTTTTTATTCGCAGTTAAATACAAGAGGGGGAAATTCTCCCCCCTCCTGATAGTCGTCTAGTGATTAGACGCAGCCAGTCGGCTTGGGCAGACCCGCATACTTACAGGCCTGCTTGCCGGGGCCGTAAGGGAACAGCTCGTACAGATACTTGCTGTTGCCTTTATCTGGGCCAAGCTTCTTGCCGATAGCCTTGGTCAGAACGCGGACAGCAGGAGCGATCTGATACTCTTCATAGTACTCACGCAGGAAGTTGATAACTTCCCAGTGGCTCTCGGTCAGGTCGCAGTTGTCCAGCTTCGCCATAGCACTACCCACTTCCGGGTTCCACTCGCTCAGGTTGGCCAGGTAGCCTTCTTCGTCGGTCTCGTATGTCTTGCCGTTTACTTCAATACCCATGGTATTCTCCTCGTTGAGGTTATCCTAAATGTCGTCCATCAGACCCAAGCGCTGACCTTTTCATGCTTGACGGTCAAATCTACGAAGCCTGCGTAATCAACAACTTTAATACCGTCGATCAGTCGGCTTGCATCAACGCCCCTGGCCTTGAGATCAGGACCAAGTACATAGAAGGTTTTATCCTTCATGGCGTTGCTTAGCGTAGTGCTAAAAGACGTTCCTTTCATTGCGCCATATACACCATCTTCAATGAACAGCACGGAACTGCCTTTGGCAGCCAGACGGAGACAGGTCTCGAGTGCATCGCGCTCGAAGGGTGATTTATTTACAGTGTGTAACATCGCCATTGTTGTCTCCCCCTTAGAAACTCAGCACTACGTCCTGCTGATCGATGATTTCTGCCAGCTCGGCTGCAGTAACGACACGGATTGAATCTTTCTCCGCATAGTCTTCATCAGCATCTTCGTAAACGAGCGGCAGTAGATCAGCGACCGTCAGGCCACGCGCATCGAGTGATTCTTTTTCAACATAGATCTTGTTGACGTCGTAATCACCCAGTGCGTTGTAGGTTGGTGAAAAGTTCTTAATCCCAAGCTCGGTCGTGTTCTGACCTTTCAGGAGCTGATAAATGCCGTCTCCAATGAAAGCCAGGCTAACGTTCTGCTCAAAGGCAGCACCGATTAGTACAACTTCAAGGGATTCCCACGCATAAACAGTTCCGTAGGGAGCTCTGCGATTGAGGTACATGAAATTTTTAGTTTCTGACATGTGCTTCCCCTTAATCGCCAAACACAACCAGGCGCTCTGCCTGGATGCCGGCTTCAATCAATTGACCCAGGCCAGAAATACGGAAACCGGGAGCAATGTTATTGCCGTCTTTACCATTACGCTTCTGTTCGCCTTCATCGACGATGCCGCGACGCTGTGCAGCGGCTACACAAAGCACCAAGTCGATATTGTGCTTTGCCGCCAACTCTGACCACGCATTGACGATATTGCGATCGTCCTGGGGTGGCGTGGTGTAGCGCGTGCCGTTGTTTACGCCATCGTGATAGAAGAACACACGGAAGATTTCGTGACCCGCTTCCAGAGCGGCCCTGACAAAGTTCAGGGCCGTCGTGGATGCCTCGTGGGTATAGGGTCCTTCGTTGACCTGAATAC